>JAJTHR010000154.1 GCA_021298935.1 Parachlamydia sp.
ATAAATTTGACTTGTGATCACCTTCATCTTTAAAAGATCTCTCCTTGTTGATATTCAAAGATATCAACTTCGAAAAGATCTTTTAAATCTGAAGCGCTGACAAGCCAACTTTATGGTTTTATTTTTGGGAAATGGTATAACCTGAATTTTAGGTTATTAGTGGTTGCAAAATAGCCATCAATCTCCTATGATCAACTCCTAAAAAAAATATTGAGGCCCTCATGGTGAAGAAGATAATACTAATTTTTTCCTTTCTTTTTTCATTTTTTCTTCAGCAGGCTTTTTGCCAAATTCAATACGACTACCAAATCATTAAAGATTTCAACATTATCTACCATGGCAAAAAAGGGATCGTCACCGAAAATCAAAAAATTGCCAACCGCTTGCGCAATCAAACAGGAGGCTGCTTTTCACAATCGGACTTTGACGAAGATTTAAAAACGCTCGCTCAGGATTTTGATCGCGTCGATCCGGTTGTGGAAATGGAAGATGAGGGACTCTCCATCACCATTCATATTTGGCCAAACCCGGCCATCCGGTCTATTGAATGGTGCGGAAATCGCCAGGTTGCCAAAAACCGCCTGAAAAGGGAACTTGCCATTGAACCCGGCGCCGCCTTTGACCGTCAGGCATTCAATGAAGCCTTTCATAAATTGAAAGCTTATTACATTCGTAAAGGCTTCTTTGAATCACGCCTTGATTATAGCGTTTCGCTCGATGAGGAAGCAAACGAAGTGTGCATTGTCATTGAAATAGAAGAAGGCCGTTCAGGTAAAATCCAGAAAATTAATTTCCTCAACTTTTGTTCCGATGAGCAATGTGAAATCCTCAAGCTCATGGTCACAAAAGAATATAATTTCTTCTTAAGCTGGTTTACACAAGAAGGAACGTATAATGAAGATGCCATTCAGCAAGACCGCCTGATCATTACAAATTATTTGCAAAACCGCGGCTACGCAGATGCCTCCGTTGACATTTCCGTTACTGAATCTCCTGCCACCAATCGCATTATTGTGACAATTACTGCCGATAAAGGAGAACGTTATTACTTTGGGAACATGTCTTTTGAAGGCAACGAGATTTTGTCCGATGAAAAAATTGACCGGCTGTTTACCATCAGGCCCGGCGATCCTTTTTCCATTGAAAAGATCCGTGATACCCTTGAAGTATTAAGCGATGCCTATGGCTGCCTTGGCTATGTCGATGCCATCATTGATTTTGAACCGGAACTCGATGAATGCGATTACCGCTACAATGTGCGCTTCAAAATTGAAGAAGGGGAAAAATTCCATGTAGGCCTTGTCAGGGTATTCGGAAATATTTCGACAAAGACATCTGTCATCCTGCATGAAACCTTGATGATTCCGGGTGAAATTTTTAATACCATCAAGTTAAAAGCAACCGAGCGCAGACTGCAAAACATGGGCTATTTTAAGAATGTCAATGTTTATATCGTCAAAGGGACCGAATCTTCCTTAGGAAGCAACTACAGGGATATCTACATCGAAGTCGAAGAGACTAACACCGGCCAGTTCAGTGCCTTTTTAGGCTATAGCAGCGTTGAGGAGTTGTTCGGCGGAATAAATATCACTGAAAGAAATTTTAACCATGAAGGTCTTTATTACTGGTGGCGGGATGGCTGGCGCGCATTGAGAGGGGGTGGCGAATATGCCCACCTGACATTGCAAATCGGTCAAAAAAGCCGCAATTATACCTTCTCCTGGACAAAACCCTATTTTATGGATACAAAATGGACGATCGGTTTTGACTTATCCAATTCGTCGACGCGCTATATTTCCAAAGACTATGACTTAAACACTACGACGCTGGCCCTAAGGGCCCAATACAGCATTAATCCTTTCTTGCGTTTCGGCGTTCAATACCGTCTGAAAAATGGAGCTGTTTCTCTGCACAATGATGCCAGCCATATCCATAAACTGGAGCATGACGCAGATATTAACGGGCTCATCTCTGCCATCGGAACCAGTTTATCCTATGACTCCACAGACCACCCTGTCAAACCCACTTCCGGTTTTCGTTCCAAGCTTTTCCTTGAATATGCAGGCCTTGGGGGAGATCACACTTTTTTCAACGCAGGCTATTTTAACACCTATTATCTTCCTATTGGAAGCCGCATGGTGATGAAATACCGGGCTGACTTCCGCTTTATTCAACCCCTTGCGCAAACGACCTACGACAGTTTGCCTTTGGATGAAAGGATCTTTTTGGGTGGGGATTTCACCGTCCGGGGATTTCGTCCCTATCGCTTGGGGCCTCAATACCCCTGTACCCATACCCCCCGCGGAGGACTTTCTATGCAGCTCTACTCCGTCGAGCTGACAAGGCGCCTTTTTGGGGAATGTGAAATTTTTAGCTTTTTTGACGCCGGACATCTTTCAAAAGATACCTGGGAGTTTGGAAGGATGAGTGCCTCTATAGGTTATGGAACCCGCTTCAAAATAATGGAAAGCGTCCCGCAAATCACATTAGGTATGGGTTATCCTCTCAATGCCAGAAACAGAAGCGAAGTGAAGCGATTCTTCATCTCGTTTGGTGGAAATTTTTAGAATCTAATTATCAGGAGAAATCTATGAGAAGTATCTATCAATGGCTTTTAGGAATAGCAGGCTGTACATTTGCCCTATGTTCTCCTTTAGCAGCCGAGCAGCATGGCACCGGAACAGTCAAAATGGGCGTGGTCAACACAAAAAAATGCCTAGAAGACTCTAAATTAGGCAAACAGGTTCAGGCTAATTTTGAAAAAATGAAAAAGCAAATGGAATCAATCCTACAGGAAAAAGAAAGGGATTTGGAAGAAATCGAAAGCAAACTGAACGACGACGATTACATGGATAGCATTTCAGAAGATGCAGCTAGCGAACTGAAAAGAAAAAAAAGAACCCTACGTGCAGAGGGCATGCAGCTGCAAAATCAATATATCCAAACTTTGCAGCAAGCCAATATGAAAATTGTGCAGGAGCTTACAGAAGCCATTTCAAAAGCCTCTGGCCAAGTGGCGCAAGATCAGACATTCGACGCCATTTTTAGCGACGAAGCGCTGACTTACTATAGAGAAACACTCGATCTGACAGACAAAATTGTGACACAAATGAATATCAATTTTGATAAAGATCAAAAAGACAATCCATCTAAAAAATAGATAGACCCCATTTCATTATTTGGACAGCTTTTGCAAGCTGTCCATTTCCTTTTAAGAATTCTTTTCTCAAGCAATCAATATGAATGAAGAAAAATCGTTTACCTTAGCTGAATTAGCCTTACTCACAAATTGCTCTTTGTTCGGAAATCCGACTCAGGTCATTCACAGTGTATCCGATTTGGAAAATGCATTGCCGGAAGATGCCACATTTCTTTCCAATCCACGCTATGCCCATTTAATAAAAAATTCGCAAGCTGGCGTAATTTTTGTCGATCATCAGACTGTCCGGTTGGAAAATCAAAATTACCTGGTTTCCGATGAACCATCCAATGGCTTTCAAAAACTGATAGATCTCCTGCATTCCCCCCAAACAACCGGTTTTTCAGGCATTCATCCGTCAGCTGTTATTCATCCCACTGCCAGGCTTAAAGAGAATGTGCAGATCGGCCCGGGAGCTGTCATTGACGAGGGAGTGATCGTTGGAGAAAATTCTCAAGTCGGACCCGGCTGCTATATCGGCCCCTATACATCCATAGGCTGCAACTGCCTTATTCATCCACGGGTTGTCATCAGAGAAAACTGCCGCATCGGCAAGCGGGTCATTTTACAGCCGGGATGCGTGATCGGATCCTGCGGATTTGGTTATTTCACTGATAAACGAGGGAATCATCTGAAACTTAATCAGGTAGGCAATGTTGTTATTGAAGATGATGTGGAAATCGGAGCCAATACGACCATCGATCGGGCACGCTTTAAAAGCACTGTGATTGGCAGTGGAACAAAAATTGATAATTTAGTTCAAATCGCCCATGGGGTTAAAATTGGCAAAAATTGTTTAGTCGTTGCACAAACTGGAATTGCAGGTTCAACGACACTTGGCAACTTTGTTGTTTTAGCAGGCCAGGTAGCAGTAGCAGGCCACCTGCGCCTTGCAGATCAGGTCATTGTGGCTGCTAAATCAGGCGTCACAAAATCTTTAAAAGCCGGTAAGTATGCAGGTTTTCCAGCTGTACCCTTAACCGATCACCATAGAAATCAAGTTTTTTTGAAAAATATAGAAAAATATCTTTTTAAAAGATGACTTAAGTAAACTTTACCCTAAGTATCAAAGATATTCGTTAGAGCTTGGATTGAAAGAAGATTTTGTTCGGTCGCCCGTTCAGCTTCCGAAATGCGAAATTTTAAACTGGCGGCCCCACGAGCTAATTCAAAAGAATCCTGACCGGATTTATAAATCATAAATATCAGACAAGCCACAGAGGCGATGAGGGCTGCCGCCTGAAAAACAAGCTTCGTCTGAAAGGCAATTGTACAGGCAGTCGTAAGGGCGGTAGATGTTAATGCACATTTTGTATAATAATTGACTCTCAGGCTTTTTTCTTTTTTAGCGATTAAAACCTTTGTCTCTGCAAAAAGGCCATTCACCTGATATTGATAAAAACGGTTAAAAAAATCATAGAGGGGAATTCCCTCCCATACTTCTTTGCTTTCATTTAATATTCTATTTAAGTTTACTATTTTATCGGCGGGATTTTGAAGAAAAAGCGTTCCGATACCTAAAAATAAGGCTTTCAGATTGGTGGGTTGGCTTATATGAGTTACAGTCCTTTGATCAGCGCGCTCACCTCCATCCTTGAAGGGATCATAATTAGCAATTTCATCTAAATTACTTAAAATATCCTTGCAGAGAACAGCAGCTTGGCTTCGTCTTTCTTCATGCTGCTTTTGCCACTCAAGAGCCTGTTGTGCAACCGCCAAATAGTCATTCTCATCAAATAATGGCTCTTCGTGGGCAGCTTCACGCTCCTCCGTTTGAGGGGTCTCCATTGGCGTAGGGTAAGGCTCAAGTAGCAATCTGCTTTGAGCAATCATTTTATTCCTTTATATTTCATAAGGAAAGAATAGTTGTTTTAAATAAATAGTACATAAACCCGATATTAAGAAATAGTAAAGAAACTTAAAAAACTAATAGGGCAGGGTTTTCAATAAATTTCTGCAATGTATTTAAAAACTGAGATGCAGCCACTCCATCGATCACTCGATGATCGACAGATAAAGTCAGAGTCATCACATTTCCTGGAACCACACCAGAATTTTTGATAATTGGGACATCTCGAATTCCTCCGACTGCCAAAATAGCAGCTTGCGGCGGATTGATGATGGCCTGAAAATGAGAGATTCCAAACATCCCTAAATTAGAGATTGTAAAGGATCCTCCCTTATATTCTTCAGCTTCCAGTTTCCCTTCACGGGCCTTTTTAGCTAGATAGCGGATTTCAGCTGCCACTTCTCCCACAGATTTGTAATCGGCATGCCGAATGATTGGAGTGATGAGGCCTGATTCGAGGCTGACAGCAATGGCAATATCAACAGTTTTAAATTGAATGATCGATTGGGTCAATGAGTTATAGCCCGTATTGATTTGAGGGTGTTTTTTTAAGCCTAAAGCAACGGCTCGGACAACCAGGTCATTGACAGATACTTTTATCTCGCCGCTCATTAGCTGCTCTTTAATAGCGAGCAAGGGGGCGGCATCCACCTCAAGCGACACATAGAAATGGGGAATGAAAGATTTAGACTCCTGAAGCCTTTGAGCGATGACTTTACGCATGGGTGTTAAAGGCACTTGCTCATAACTTCCAGGCGGCGTATCGGGAGCGTTACGTTTTGAAAACGGGTGTGCGGGCTGGGCTTTTTGAAGATCGCGGCTCATGATGCGCTTGTGCGGCCCAGTCCCCTGGATGCTTGTCAGGTCAAGCCCCTTTTCCTTTGCCAATTTTTTTGCAAGGGGGGATGCAACCATCCTTTTTTCAATCCTTTCCGTCGGATAGGCAAACTGATAGTTTTCAAGGGGCGGCTCAGGAACAAAATCGGGCTGCTGCAATGCGGCGCTTTGAGCTTTCGGCTTCTCTTCCTGTACGCCCTCTTTTTGCTCGGCTCCCCTCTCATCGTCCTGTTTTTTAAGGGGCTTTAACGCTTCCCCTTCAGGCTGATACTCTTCAATGCTTTCGTCAAGACTCTCGGACACAATAGCTATAGCCTGATTGACATGGGCGCTTTGCCCCTCTTCAATGATAATTTTTCTTAAAAATCCTTCATCAAGCGCCTGATGTTCGACCGTAGCCTTATCTGTCGCAATTTCCATGAGGAGATCGCCGGGCTGAATGGAATCGCCGGGTTTTTTGTGCCATTTAACAATTGTTCCCTCTTCCATTGTCGGTGAAAGCTTAGGCATAGTCAGCGTGAATGGCATCTTGTTTCCTTCTTTTATTCTTTTATTGCCTGAATGATCGCTCGACCGATTCTTTCCGGATTAGGGAGTGTTTCCCTTTCCAATACTTTGGAATAGGGCATCGGGGTTTCAAGTTGGCACACCCGTTTCAAGGGAGCATCAAGATAATCGAAACAATGTTCATTAATTTGAAAACCGACTTCCGCAGCAATGCCCGCAAAAATATGCCCTTCTTCGACAATGACGCAGCGATTGGTTTTTTTTATCGAAGCAGCAATGGTGGCAATATCGAGCGGCTTAATGGTGCGAAGATCAATCAGTTCCACCTTAATTCCTTTTTTTGCAAGCTCCCTGACTACTTCAAGGCAAACGATGACCATACGGCTATGCGTGATCAATGTGATGTCAGCCCCTGGAACGACAACTTTCGCCTTCCCAATCGGAATGACATATTCCTCGACAGGGATTTCCATTTTGTCGCCATAGGAAAGCTCCGATTCCAAAAATAAAATTGGATTGTTATCCCGAATAGCTGCTTTAAGAAGACCTTTTGCGTCATGAGGATTGCTGGGGGCAATAATATGCCAACCGGGAAGATTGCCGTAAATGGCTTCTACACAATGGGAGTGCTGGCTAGAGACTTGCACGGCCGCACCATTTGGTCCCCTGAAAACCATGGGAACGGTGAAGCGGTTTCCTGACATGTAATGCATTTTAATGGCATTTGAAATCATCTGATCAGCTGCAACGAAGGAAAAATTAAAGCTCATGAATTCAATGACAGGCCGCAAGCCGGTCATGGCGGCGCCGACTCCCAATCCGGCAAAGCCAAGCTCTGAAATAGGCGTATCGATAATTCGTTTGGGGCCCCATTTGTCAAGCAATCCTTTGGTGACCTTATAAGCGCCATTATACTCACCCACCTCTTCGCCCATGACAAAAACAGCCGGGTCTCTTGCCATTTCCTCATCGATGGCCTGGCGGAGCGCCTCTCTCATTTCAACAATCTGGGTGCCTTTATGCATAAACGTCCTGTTCTAAAGTGTGGGGATCAGGCCACGGGCTGGCTTCTGCAAATTCCATCGCCTCTACGACGACACCACGCGCTTCCTTATCCCAAGCCTTGGCTTCTTCTTCAGTCATCATCCCTTCCTGGATTAGAACGCCTTGCATTAAAAGGAGCGGATCTGTTTCCATGACTTGTTTTAAGTGTTCCTTTGAGCGGTAAAGTCCCGGATCGGAGATGGAATGCCCCTTAAATCGTTCCGTGAGGACTTCAACCAGTACGGGGCGCTGTGTTTCTTTGACTTCTTTAAACAGATGACTGAATCCGCCATAACAATTGAAGAAATCCATTCCATTAAATGTATACCCCTTCATATTATACCCTGAGGCTTTATCTTCGGCTAAACGGGAGACGGACACAGCGCGGTCAACAGCTGTTCCCATGCCCCACTGGTTGTTTTCAATGACATAGATGCAGGGCAAATCCCAAAGCGAAGCCAAATTTAAAGACTCATGAAAGGAGCCTTGAGGAACCGCCCCATCTCCCATAAAACAAATGGAGACTTCTTCCCTATTGTCAAGGTATTTAAGTGTAAATCCAGCCCCTGTAGCAATCGGAACTTGTCCTGTGACGATTCCGAATCCCCCCAGCATGCGCTTTGTAAAAAAGTGCATGGAACCCCCTCTTCCCATGGCATTTCCGGTCGCTTTGCCATATAATTCTGCCATCAGCTCAGTGGGTGTAGCTTCCAAAAGTAATGCTAGAGCGTGGCAGCGATAGGAAGTTGTGTACCAATTCTCCTGGCCTAAAGCCTGGACGGCTGCTGTCTGAATGGCTTCCTGACCAATGTAGGCGTGGAAAAAGCCGCCGATTTTGCCTTGCTGATAAGCCGCTTCTGCTCTCACTTCAAAATTTCGGATCAGCAACATTTGCCTGTAACACTTTATCAACGCCTCTTTGCCAAGCGATGCAATGACTGCCTGTCTATCCACCGAAAAAAAAGTCGGAGGTGGATTTTTTTTCATTTTATATCCTCAATTTTTCAGCAATTACTTTAGCTCGATTTCGACCCTTTTTGACACTCTCTTAGGAGAGAAGCTTTTTTGAAGCTATACCACGCGCGGATAGGTCTTTAAATTTTTCATCGGCATCTTTTGCGTCCCAGCTCATTGCTCGATCTTGCAAA
>JAJTHR010000080.1 GCA_021298935.1 Parachlamydia sp.
CTTTATGGTTTTATTTTTGGGAAATGGTATTAACTCAGCTTAAAGAAATTGAGGGGACGCTCATTTGTCCACGTGAATTTCTAATGCCGATTAATCATCGGCGCGAGAAGTTGGAAGAGGCTAAAAATGAGTGGCACATTTTAACAGAACCTGCCAAGCAATGGCTGACCTACAAGCTTTTAATGAAGGAAGAGCATTTTACAGGCACTCTTATAGAGGATGAGCGAGTGAGGGCCCAGACGCTATTTTTAAAAATTGCTGAGCTCGCAGGCCCCCTGCACCAAGGGACTGAATTGCTAAACAAAGGGTTTTTTGCCGTTTATCAAACTGCTATAGCTGCTTTAGCTTGATGATCCATTCTTCCGGGATGCCGGCTTTTGACCGGTGATCCTCATGGACGACGAACCCTTTTGCTCTTTTTGGGTTAAGAAGGGTCGAGGACAATGTATTTTCCCATGCCTCCCACTCTGTTTCATGAGCGCTTTTAAAGCGTTTCAACCATCCCCATCCAAAGCCCACATGGGCAATTTCATCCCTTAAAATAGTAGCCATCAGAGCGGCGGCTTCCTCATCGCCATATTTCAGAAATGTTTTGCCATACATCGGAGCAAAATCTAGGTTAGCCATCTCAAATGTCAGGCTCATGGTGCTGACATAGTGCAAAGGAGATGCGATAAAGGGAGTATGCTTCCAGAAGTGGCGGTACAAAGGAAGGTCGCCAAATTGCACCCCCAAGCGGCTCATCTGCTGCATATACAGTCGGACATGCCTTTGCTCTTCGCATAGAGTATTTGCCAGCCCTTTGCGAAAATGTTTAGGGGCATGCGGGAAGGCCAGCAGCGTAAAGGCCATGATTTCGACTGCAAGCAATTCATGCCCGGCAAAACGGTGCAGGCAGATCGCCCGTTTCTCAGGGTCATGCAGGTCATTAAAAGGGGGGAGCTTTTCTTCCTTTTTTCTTTTGCTAAATGACATACCCGGAGGTCGCACGGGATCTCCAAAAATAAGGGGATCGCCGGGTAAATCGTCTGTCGGGGACTCAAGGCTTGCTAACTTGCCATCAAGAGTGTCTGCCTCCAGTATTGACGCAGCCCATTCCCTTAACTCCACGTTATTTATAGGAAAGGACGAAGTAAGCAGGAAAGGCATAATGGTTGTTCGGCCTTGGATATACAAGGACTGAAACCTCATGGCCGATCAACTCTTGCAAATTCACCTGCGTGCTGTAAAGAAAAGCGACCGGAAGCTTGCTTGCACCATTGATGAGCATGTAATCGCCCGGTTTATTCTTCACAGGACGTGTATAGGGATCAATAATTCCAGTCAGGATGATGGCATGTTCTTTTTGTTCTTCATAATACTCGTGAGGATCGCTTTTGCCCGTCTGTTCAGCCCAATTTTCATACAGCCTTTCCTCTACAGGCAGCCAGATTGACATATTGACCGGTAATTGTGATGTCTTTGCAATGGCTTGCGTAACTGAGGGTTCGGCGGCGCTAATAGGCTTATGATTCTGCTCATATTCGAGTTGTTGCTCAAGCGATGCCAATTTAAATTTTTGGTTTTGCAGCTCTTCGGTCAACTGCTTTTTTTTTGCTTCCAGCATTTTTGAAGCATAATTTGACTGCGACTCTAGAAAGGCCAGTTTTTTTGCCAGATAAGCTTCCTTAAGATTGACTAAATGCTCTTTTGCTTGTGTAACAACCTCAGGAAAATCGCCATATTGGGCAATGATATGTTCATAATTTGCTTTTATCCCTTCCAGATTGACCTGGTTAAAAGGCTTTTGCATTTCCGCCTGGCTTGAGGCCTGCGTCTGGCCTAAAAGGGAATTTACTTCCAGTTTGCGTTTCTCCATGCGGGTGATGTATTGTGCATCTCCCACATTTTCAACATATTCTTTTGCAATGTAGAGACGCGCCGAGGAGGGGAGTTTAATCTCAAGCCATTTGTTATGGTTTTGATCAATCGTCCCTTCAATCTTATCGCCTGAATTAAGCTGTCCGATCACCGGAGCGTCAAGATGAGGTTGCGTGCGGATATTAACTCTCGACCCTTCGACAACATTGTCTAAAACAAAAGTACGAAAGACATATCCTTTTGCCTCTTCAGGAGGCTTGACAGCGTAAAAATCCTCCGTTTCGCCTAAAATCAACAGCAGGTCATTTTTTGCGAGTTCATTCCAAACCGCCCCTTCATAGCTTGGTTCATAGCGAAGACGTACTTTACTTTTTGCCACCTTTCCTGTGAAGGGAACGAAAAGTTGGGCTTTTTCAGCTTTTTTGTGCAAAGGTGAAATAGCAGACGATGCGTGTACCTCCTGTGAAGTCCCCATGAGTGTGAAAGGAATTGAACAAACGGTGGTAAAGGAAAGGAATGTCTTTTTCATAAATGCCCCTTGAGAGTTGTGCTGACAATAGTTGTAAAATTTTAATCGTTTGTTTGATTAAAGAAAAGATCAGAGTGGCACGTTTCCTAACTTTTCAATACGGCCAAAATATGCTCGCAGCCTTGTTTTCCGCAAGTGCAGCCGACCGGATCGCCAAGAAAAACATTGTACTTTTCATGCGGCTCAAGTCGATGGGACACAGTGAATAGCTGGCTGCCTGCCTGTGTAATTGTCCATTCCGGAAATTGAAGATCTTCTTCCGTCACGACTTCAGGCTCTTCGATTTTTGCTTCAACACCCTGAACGGCTCGTGAAATCTGACAGTGAAAGCAGTTGCATCCAGACTCTGAATGAGAAAAAACAGACTGCTCGTCTTTAAAGAAAATTTTTGTGATCCCTCCGATTTTTTTAAGTAGTTCCGCTGGTAAATCGGGTGAGTCTGCCTGCGAGGGGTCATGCTGCATGGCCCCATTTAATCCATTAAAAGGTCCGAAAGACATCTTAATGGCCGGCTCGTTGGAATGCAGAAACTCCTTAAGGAAATGGTCGGGAATTTTCTTATTTTCCTGTTCAAGGAACTGGGAATGATAATAAAAGGCCTGATCCAGGATTTCTTGAGATAAATTTTTTATTTCTAAACGGGTCCCATTGCTTAAATGAACAATAAGGGTCTGTCCCTCCGCTTGCAAAATGGCGATATGCAACCAAGAGGCGGAAAGATAAGGGGGAATGCAAATGATTTTTTCATTGATTTTGAACTCCATTACTTTTCTCCTTTTTTCCTCTAATCTTAACCTCAAATTTCTTTTTTGACAAGGAATTTAGCAGTCCAGTGTCTTGAGTGCTGAATTTATTTGATTGCTCAATAAATCTAAGCAATTTAAAAAAGTAATCAACCATAGAGGAATGAAAGCATGTCAGATAAGACTTTTGTCATCGATACCAATGTTTTTCTCATTGATCCTGCTTGTTTGCTGAAATTTCCCAAACAACGCATTGCCATACCGTTAGCCGTATTGGAAGAGCTGGATAAAATGAAGCGGCTCCCCAATGAGCTCGGAAAAAACGCCAGAGAAACAATCCGGTTTTTAGACAGCTTACGCACAAAGGGAGCAGGCGATTTACATTCTGGCGTAAAGCTGGAAAATGGTGCTGTCATACATATTGAGCTGGAAATAAAGCACGAGAATAAATACAACCTCTCCTTAAACATTAATGACAATCGCATTATTATTGCTGCTCATTATTTACAGGAGATGGGGCAAAAAGTTGTTTTTGTATCGAAAGATTTTGCCGCCAGAATTAAGGCAGAAGCGCTAGGCATCGAAGCGGAAGATTATGAGAATTTCAAATATTCCTATGAATCCATTCATCGGGGCACTCGAAAAATTGAAATTCCCAAACATGAAATCGATCAATTTTTCAAAGATGGTAAAATTGAAATTCCGGGCTTTCAATCGCTTCACAACGAATATGTCATCATGACATCTCCTGAGAATTCCTCGGCTATAGGAAAATATGATTCACAGCATGGCGTGATTGAAAATCTTGTCAAAACGAACCAATTATGGGGAATCAAGCCGCGCAATGTGGAGCAGCGTTGCGCAATTGACTTGCTTCTTCGCGACGATATCAAGCTTGTGACGCTAATGGGTCCTGCAGGGACCGGTAAAACAATTTTAGCCCTGGCATGTGGTTTGAGAAAGGTTTTTGATGAAGGGATGTACTCGCGAATCCTTGTTACCCGTCCCATTGTGCCTCTTGGCAGAGATATCGGCTACCTTCCAGGCACCAAAGAGGAAAAGCTTTTTCATTGGATGCAGCCTATTTATGACAACCTTGAATTCCTCTGCGCATCGACAGGGGGGGAATCGACGGAAACGTTGCGCTGGGTTATGGAAAGTAAAAAAATAGAAATGGAAGCTGTGACCTACATTCGAGGAAGGAGCCTTCCAAAAATGTACATGATCATTGATGAAGCACAAAATTTAACTCCCCATGAAGTTAAAACCATTATTTCAAGGGCAGGGGAAGGGACAAAAGTCGTATTAGCCGGCGATCCGACACAAATTGACAATCCCTACTTGGACAAAGATTCAAACGGCTTAACCTATGTTGTCGGGAAATTCTTGAAACAAAAAATTTATGGGCATATATTTTTGGATAAAACAGAGCGCTCTGAATTGGCAGCGCTCGCAGCAGAAATGATGTAAAATGCCTGAGCTTCCAGAAGTGGAAACAATTGTTAGCGAACTGCGCGCGTCAAAAATAATTGGCCTGCATGTGAACAAGGCAGCTGTTTTTTGGAACCGCTCCATTGCTATCCCCGACCCTTTCGACTTTTGTGAACGCATAAGCGGCCAAACGATTCAAGAAATCAGGCGGCGGGGCAAGTACATTGTTTTTAACCTGTCTCGAGACATCCTCCTTGTTCACTTGCGCATGACGGGAAGGTTTGTGTTTGGCAGTGGAGATTTGATTAATTCCCATGAACGGGTTCGCCTCTATTTAAGCGACGGCCGCATTTTGCACTATCTTGATCAAAGAAAATTCGGCAAATGGTATTTATTTGAAGACACCGATGAAATCCTGCCTCAAATAGGCCTTGAACCATTAGAAGAAGGTTTTACCCTGCAGGCTTTTAAATCCCTTCTGGCAGGCAAAAAAACTAAAATCAAGCCCTTTTTAATGGATCAAAGGCATGTCGCCGGCCTGGGTAATATTTATGCCGACGAAGCGCTATGGGAAGCAAAAATTCATCCCCTTCGAATGGCTTCCAGTCTCTCTGATGATGAAATGGAAGCCTTGCATCAAGCGATCATGAATGTATTGAAGCGGGGAGTGGAGAATACAGGCACAAGCCTTGGAAGCGCGCGGGCAAACTATTACAGCGTCAGTGGAAAAAAGGGCGGCAATCAATATGGCCTCAACGTTTTCCGGAGGGACGGGCAGCCTTGCCCCCGTTGTGAAGCAACACTATTAAAAATTGTCGTCTCTCAAAGAGGCACCCATTTTTGCCCAAAATGTCAAATATGATCACCTATTTCAATAAAAGTCAAATTCGTAGTATTCTTTTCGATAAAAAAGTTCAAAAAAATGAATCAGATATTAAAAATTGGCTTTCCTCGAAGCACTGAAGATCATCGTTTACAGCTCGTCGATGTGAATGGCTCTGTTTTTGCCATTGTGCATTCAGCCCTTGAATCAAATGGCCCCATTCGACTGAACTGTGAAGAATGGAGCCTGGTTCTATTAGCCCCTATTAAAAGCCAAGCCAACATCTTCATTACAGCTATCAATGTCATTCGTTTGAATACCGTCGAATCTTCTGAGGGAATTGTGAATATTTCCGCCTCCAATCAATTGGTCAACTTTGCACCTCCATTGAAACAGGTTGCCTTTGAAACCGGGTTGAAGGGAGAGCGTCAATTTATTGATGATCCGGCAGGTTTGCTAACCTATTCACAGTTGTTTAGAAAGGTGGTGAAGGATTCGCATACGGATAACTTACCGGAAGCTCAGAAACATTTTATGATGTGCTTGTGTGCCATTGCCAATAAAATTGAACCGAATGGGGAGGATCTCAATTTGCAAAGGGTGTTTGGAATATGGGATATTCCCTGGCAATCAGCATGAATTACCTTTTTTGCCAGATCTGGTAAAATTCATTGTAACAGGGCCCCCATCCACCGGATTTAGTGTAAACATTGTGAAATCCGTGTGATTCAAATTTAGCAACGACTTCTTCGAAGTGTGCCCGCTCATGATAATCATTTTCAATAATCAGCAAATTGAAATCTTCTAGCAGGCTTTCATCATCACGTAGAATATAATAAAGAGCCCCTTCGCAGTCAGCTACCATTACATTAAAGGGGATGCCATATTTCTCTTTTAATTGACTATATGTCATTGTCTGTACTTTAAAAAATCCCTCCGGAGTACTATCTTGAGGAAAGGTTGCCCATCCTGCCTGAATCAGGGGCACTTTCGAAATCGCTGAATTTTCAACATGAAATTCAAGCCCGTTTCGATCGCGATTGGAGATTAATATTTCAGCGATCGCCGGATTAGATTCAGCCACGACTAGATTATTAGAATTATTTAGGAGCTTGGAAATGATGCAGCTATTCCTGCCTATATTGCCCCCTATTTCAAGCACTTTATCATGCGGTTGAATAAACATCACAGCCATGACTTGTTCTGGATATTCTTCGTTAAAGGTGCCCTCCAGCAAAGAAAGCTCCGAATGAAAACCACCCAAAATCTTTTCTGCCTCTTGCTCGTCGATTTCAGCCGAACAGATTGAAAAAAAGCTAAGAAAAATTAAGTAAATTAAATAATTCATAATTAACATTGACTAGCAGGCGAATGGGTTTCAAGTCAAGCTTATTTACAAATTAGCTAATTTTCATGGTTGGATAGTGGGTCAATTGCCATGCTTAAGCTGATTAGACTTAGTCAAAGCCACACGGTTGAATCGATCGCAAGCTGGTTAGGCGATCCGAAAAGCAGAAGCGGAAAACCAAGCAGCAGCAAAGAGAAGAGTGGATCAAGCTCCTTTAATGATATGGTCCCGAAAAAAATAGAAGAGAAGGTTACAGTTCGTGCATCGAATGTTCCTGAAGGATCACGTTTTAAAGGTTACCAGGAATACGCCATTCAAGAATTTGAGTTTATTCCAAAAGAGGTCATCTATCGCCTTGAGGTATGGCAAGCGCCTGATGGGGCCATTATACGTGCTATCCTCCCTCAAGAAGTACAGGGCTCTCATTTTGGACATCAATTACGTGCGCTGCTGCACAATCTTTATGCATTGGGCATGACAGAACCTGGGCTTTTCGAATTCCTAAGAGCATCGGGTATTGAAATTTCTGAAGGGCAAGTCCATAACATTCTCATGAGTGAATCAGCTGAATATAGCCAAGCAAGTGAAGAAATATTGGCCGCCGGAATTGAAGAAGCCCCTTATATTCGTGTTGATGACACAGGGGCTAAGCATCAATATAAAACAGTTACTGCACCCATATAGGTGGAAAATATTTTGCTTATTATAAGACAACATCAAACAAATCGAGAGAAAACTTTCTTAAACTTCTTCTTCAAGGTACAGAAGGATATGTAATCAATAAAGCGTTCATATGGCATCTTTTTCAAAGTGGCGTAGAAGACGACTTGCTTAACCATTTTGAAGAATATGCAGGAAAAAGATTTGAAAGAAAGATAGGGTTCAATAGGCTTTTAACTGCTCTAGGAATAGGAAGTAAAAGACTAAGGTTACAATGTATCCTGGATTCCCGAAACACATAACGATACAGTGCAATTGCAATTCAATTTGACCAGTATTCAGCATCTTTATTTTATCTAAAAATCGATTCATAACCAATGGATCAATCTCCTATA
>JAJTHR010000020.1 GCA_021298935.1 Parachlamydia sp.
AAACGGGCTTCCGTATAACGCATCGCAGCCGGAGGGTCTCCATCAACGGAACCAAAGTTCCCTTGCCCATCCACAAGGTTGTAGCGCATCATCCATTTCTGCGCCATTCTGACCAGCGTGGGATAAATGACAGCTTCTCCGTGAGGGTGGTAGTCGCCCGACGTATCACCCGAAATTTTAGCGCACTTACGGTGCTTACCGTTAGGACTTAAATTAAGCATGCGCATGGCATAAAGAATGCGGCGCTGGGAGGGTTTTAAACCGTCGCGTGCGTCCGGCAAAGCGCGTGAAATAATGACCGACATTGAATAGCGCAAATAGCTATCCTTCATTTCATCTTCGACATTTCGAGTTACAATGACTTCATCTTTTGTGTAGGACATATTCACCTAGATATCTAAATTTTTTACTGATAGGGCATGTTGCTCGATAAAAGCGCGACGGGGCGGGACATCTTCGCCCATCAACATGCTGAACATGTGGTCGGCAGCAATAATATCTGGAATGGTCACCTGAACAAGGGTCCGCTTTACCGGATCCATCGTCGTTTCCCACAGCTGGTCGGCGTTCATTTCGCCAAGACCCTTATAGCGCTGAATTTCAATGCCTTTACGCCCATTGACTCGTAAAAATTCAATCAAATCGCGCAATGTATAAAAAGTCTCTTTTTTATCATGGTCGCCCAGGGCTTCCAGAACCGCTCCCTCTGCAATGAGGTAGTTATTGACAGTTAGCCCATAAGGATCAAGAGGAAGCTGAATTTCTTCAAATCCTCCCTCTTCATAAAGCTCCATAAAATGGATGCGCCCGGGTTTAAAAGTGCGCATTTCTGGTGTGATTTCAGCTTCAGGGATAGAGGCCAGCGTTTCCTGGTGGCGCTGCTTTTGCTTTTCTTCCTCGGTTTGACGAAGGGCAATGAATTCATCTTCGGAATAAGCAAAGCGAGGTCCGTCTACAAGATTCAATTGAAAACGGGGCAGCTCTCCTTTGTCATTGCGCAGCGCCAGAAACTCCCTAAACGGCACCCCTTTCTTTTCAATTCTGGAGATAAAACTCTCAATATTGAGAATGTTGAAAACGAGTTTCTTGGCCTCTTCCGGTTTTAACCCTTCCTCTTTGCCTGGCAGCTTTAAGACCAAATCACTTAAGCCCAGCTCTAAAAGATAATCATCCATTTCCCGCTCAGAGTGAATGTAGCGGCTTGTTTTTTTCCTGGAGACCCTAAAAAGAGGCGGCTGAGCGATATAGACAAAATTATTCTCCACAAGAGCCGGCATGTGCCTGTAGAAAAAGGTCAGCAGCAGCGTGCGGATGTGGGATCCATCGACGTCAGCATCCGTCATAATAATGACTTTATGGTAGCGCAGCTTTTCGATATTGAAGTTGTCTTTTCCAATACCGCATCCAAGGGCAGCCACCATGGTACCCACCTCGGTATTTTGCAAGACCTTTTCCAAACGGGCTTTTTCAACGTTTAAAATTTTACCCCGAATAGGAAGAATAGCCTGGAAGCGACGGTCTCTCCCCGATTTTGCAGAGCCCCCGGCTGAATCCCCTTCCACAATGTAAATTTCACAAAGTTCAGGATTCTTTTCTTGGCAATCGGTCAGTTTTCCGGGCAAACGGGCGCTATCCAAAGCGGATTTTCGAAGCGTCAGCTCGCGTGCCTTTCTGGCGGCTTCGCGCGCCTGGGCGGCGATGATCGACTTATCGCCTATTTGTTTGGCAATGGCAGGATTTTCATCCAGAAAGGTGGTTAGTGCTTCACCGGTGATCTGCTGCACGACCGATCCCACGTCGCTATTTCCAAGCCTCTGCTTGGTCTGCCCTTCAAATTGGGGGTTGGCCACCTTGACGGAAATCACCGCTGTCAGCCCTTCGCGCATATCTTCCCCGTTAATGGAGATTTTATCGCTTTTCAACAGGTTATGACTTTTGATATAGGAGTTAAGCACACGCGTCAAAGCGGTTGAGAAACCGGTCAAATGGCTGCCGCCCTGGCGGGTCGGAATATTATTGACATAGGAAAAAATGGTTTCGATATAGCCATCGTTCCATTGCATGGCCACTTCGAATTCAATGGGGGCATCATCACCGGGTTTGGAGCCGTGGAAATAAATAGGGGCGGGAAACAGGGGCTCTTTATTTTCATTCAGATAAGAGACAAAGGAGCTCAAGCCGCCCTGGTAGCAAAAATTAGCATCTTCTTTATCAGGGTGCTTTTCATCCCTGAAATAGATATTAATGCCTTTATTAAGAAAAGCCAGCTCGCGAAACCTTTTGGCAAGGATATCATAATCGAATTCAGTGGCAGACATGATCTCATCGTCGGGCCAAAACCATACTTTTGTCCCCTGTTTGTTCGACGGTCCCATCATTTGAATAGGCCGGACGACTGCCCCTTTTGCAAATTCTATTTCGTAAACATGGCCATTCTTACAGACCTGGACAAGCATTTTTTTAGAAAGGGCATTGACGCAGGAGACGCCTACGCCATGAAGGCCGCCTGAAACCTTGTAGGTATCCTTGTCAAATTTCCCTCCTGCATGGAGGATCGTCATGACAACCTCTATAGCGGAAACATCCCTTCCTTGTTTGATCGATTCCTTATCATGCCTCTCGACAGGAATGCCGCGCCCGTTGTCTTCAATGCTTATTGAATTATCTTTATGGAGAACGACGTCGATCGCCGTGCAGTAGCCGGCCATGGCTTCGTCAATGCAGTTATCAATTACTTCATAAACGAGGTGATGCAGGCCGTTCACTCCTGTATCGCCGACATACATCCCTGGACGCTCTCTAACCGCCTGAAGCCCTTCCAATACGGTAATGGAGCTCGCCGTATATTCTTTCATTTGAATGTTTGTTGTATCTGTGTGGAGTGTATCCTGAGACATTGCTATTCCTTAAAAATAGGGGTCTTAATCTCTTGCTTTAACCAATGCGAAAAAAGATCGTCTTGATTTCCACTTGAGGAAATTTTTGTCTAAGAGCTTTAAGCAGCCGCGGTTTTTCATGTTGGCTAAGCAAACTATAAAGCGTTGAGTTTTTTACTTTTACCAAAAGCACCCCTTCTCTGAACGAGACCGCTTGCGTCATGGGGGCTAGCTGGGGGCCTATGATATCTGGCCAAAAAGCCAGGATTAAATCGGAGCGCTGCTGATACACATGACCGATTTTTTCAAGGACAGCAGGAAGCAACTCATTCATCCGGCGAGTGGTCAGTCGGGTTCCGTCATAAAAACGAGGCGTGCGGGAAGAAAACTTGCTCACAGGTTATTCTTTTGGGCTTAAAAGGATTTATTATACCAGAAAACGAGGCTCGGAAACAATCAAATTTTAGAGTGTTTTTTTCGGGCAAGGATCCTATTGGAAGTAGCGCGGGGAAAAAAAAATGGCCGGGGGAAGCCCGGCCATGAAAATCAACAAGAAGCAATCTTAGAAATGCATTCCAAAAGCTAAAGAAATGCTTTCCGAGTGCCATTTCACGTCTTTTAAAGGAACTCTTACTTGGCATTTTGTTTTAACATCGCATAAAGATGTATCGCAAATTGTTGCAGTATCATGTCCGTGTTTTGCTTCAAACCATTGGAAACCGCCTTTCAAAGCGACGTACCAGCAATCACATAAATCCCACTTCACACCGAAATCAAGCACATTACCAGTCGCTCTTTTAGCATGGTGATGGAATCCACTTGGAAGATCCGTACGTAAATTCCAGTGCGCTTTTGCATCGTAAGTCGCCCAGTGGTATTCATAATCCAGGAAGAATTCCCAATCGCACATGAAACGGTAATCCATGTTGAATCCAATGAACGGTCCGTTCCATCTTGTATGATAGCGGCTGTTAAGGCTCTCTGAGCTATAGCAGGAATCGCTGCTGTAGCTGCTGTAATCACATGTTGAGTAGCAGGAGCGGACTAAAGAAGAATCAAAGCCTTCAGCGCAGCAGCTACCAAATTTCAAGTTGCGATCGCGTAAATGCTGTCCTTTCCAGGAATAACCAACCAAGGGTGTGATCGAGAAACTGTCATCGCATAATTTAAACTCATAACCGACAGCCACATCTGCATCATACACATGTCCTCTTACGCTTGCATGAGTGCAAGAGAATTCCACATCAGAACAATCTCCAAATCTCATATAATCTGAGTCGGTGTTTTTTCCACTGTTGATCCAACCGTAGTCGCCAGACGCACGAAAATAAATTCCATCGCATGTCACGTATTCGCCTTTGGCTTCAATTTGCCAAATGTGCAAATTTTTCCATTTTAAATGAGAGCTAACACCAAATGGAGAAGAGGTGTATGACTCGTCGCAGTCGTTAGAGCATACTAAATCAGCACTAGTCTTCCACTCAAGTGTGTCTCTACGATATCCAACGCCAATTTCAAGAGATGAATCTGTTGCTTCAGGCCAGAAAGCATTTGCAGCAGAGCAACTCAGAAGAGACGCCATAATTGTCACAAGTATATTGCGCATATATATATGTCCTCAAATGAATTAAATGTTCAGGGTTCTTTAAAAATGTCACTTTAACAATATTTTCTAGAAATAAGCAATATTATACTGAAGTATTTACGAAAATAGCTTCTTAGCCATGCTAAAATGCATTTTACTTTGAACCATTCAAATCTATAAACAATTTAACTAGTGCTACTTAAGTCTTAATTCGCTTCTTTCTAATTTTCGTTAGTCCAAGTCGTTTCAATTTAAAAATTTTGCATTGACAATGGGTTTTGGCAGTTGAAAAACGACATCTTCATTCGTATAGATGACATCCTCTACTTGCTCGACCCCTAATTCAATCAATTTTTGAATACAGCTTTGTACAATTTCTTCAGGCGTGGAAGCACCGGCAGTCAATCCGATCGTCCGCTTGCCCTCAAGCCATTTAGACTGGATTTCTTTTTCATCGTTAATGAGGTAGGACTCGATGCCCCTTGTAGCTCCAGCCTCACGCAATCTGTTTGAATTGGAACTTTGGGGATCGCCTACCACTAAGATTAGGTCAGTTTGATCGGCAATTTCGCGCAATGCCATTTGTCTATTCGTTGTGGCATAGCAAATGGAAGAGCTGGGAAGTGTCTCAATATGGGGATATTTTTCCACTAAAGCTTGCGTGATGTCTTTGACATCATCCAGACTTAGTGTCGTTTGGGTGATATAAAATAATTTCATATCAGGCAAGTAATTGAGAGTTTGGACATCTTCGCAGGACTCTACAATCGTCGTCACATCGGGAGCTTCCCCGGCTGTTCCGATAATTTCCACATGATTGCGATGCCCGATCAATACAATTTGATACCCTTGGGCGGCGAAACGTTTGACAGCCGAATGCACACGTGTGACTAAGCCGCATGTCGCATCAATTTCGATTAGCTGCCTCTTTTTGGCCTGCTCTCTGACCGCTGGAGATACGCCATGAGCGGAATAAATCAGCCGCGCGCCGAAAGGAACATCTTCGACATCTTCGATAAACACAGCCCCTTTCGATCTCAATCCCTCCACCACATGCCGATTATGCACGATTTCATGCTTGACATAGATGGGGGCGCCCCAGAGGACAAGAGCTTTTTCAACAGTTTCGATGGCACGTTCGACACCTGCACAAAAACCGCGTGGTTTTGAAAGTAGTAATTTCATTGTTTTTACCATAGGCGAAAAAATACGCCTAAATCCCATTTTTTACAAGTTAATTATTAGACTTAATGTGGTTGATGAGTTGTTGACAGCTCTCTTCAAGCATGTCCAGCACTTCATCAAAAGCACCTTCAGCGCTGTAATAAGGATCGGGAATTTCCCGGCCGCGATACTGGCCGCTGAATGCGGTCATCAAATGCAATTTTGCCCGGACTTCCGGTTTTTTGGCATGCTGGAGAAGAAATTGCAGGACTTCCTGATCGGCAACAAGGATGTAGTCGAACTCATCAAAAAAATGCCTTTGAAAGACTTGGGCCACGCCTGTCAGCTCAATCCCTCTATTCTTAGCCGCCTGGCGCATGCGGCGATCTGCCGGCTTGCCAACATGCCAGTCCCCCACGCCGCAGCTTTGCACCTCTATCTCAACATCTTTTTCGTGGCGAGCCAGGTGTTTTAAAATTCCCTCGGCAGCAGGCGAGCGGCAAATATTGCCAAGGCAAACAAAAAGAACTTTAACTTTCATACGAACTTGAATTTTGGGTTTCTCTGACTAAAAGTCAGGTAGGTTGCGAGGCAGAAGGAAAAAATTTTATTGAAGGCAATAGTTTTCACTATTGTCAAGATAAAATTTCTTTTCATATGACCGCAAAATGCCTGAATTTCAACCAGATAAATCCTAAATTAAGGTTCAAGCATTAGCTTCTTGCACATCGGCAGCACAACGGAAGCCATACGTGCCATTGACAGTCCCTGGATTATTGCGGTGGCGCCTTGAACAGCGCAAATCTTCTTTCAGGCTTTTCCAGCATCCGCCCCGCAATACGCGATAAACCCCTTGTAATGGCCCTTGGGGGTTATCAGGCTCCTGAATAGAAGCTTCATAGTAATTATAGCCATACCAGTCATGGCACCATTCGTACACATTTCCGGGAAGGTCATAAAGTCCGAATCCATTGGGGGCATAACTCATCACAGGCGTTGTGTCTGAACTGAAAAAGTTGGCCTGCGATTTTTCAATTTCTTCCCCTGTCGGATAAAGAGCATTTTCAACACCCCCCCTAGAGGCAATTTCCCATTCCGCTTCGGTCGGCAGTCTTTTTCCCACCCATTTTGCATAGGCTATAGCGCCATACCAGGTCACTCCTACAACCGGATGCCTGGAATAGCCAGATTCAATGCTCAATTTTCCGGCGCTCCGCTTAATGCGTGAATCGCGCAAGCGGATAATGTCGATGTGGTTGCTGTCTTTTTCTCCTCCCATGACTTCCAAGAAACGGACGAATTGTTCATTTGTAATGGGGTGCATATCAAAGGCAAAGCTTGGAAGGAAAATTTGATGGCGCGGCATCTCATCCCGGTTTCCATCTTGACTCCCTCTATAAAAAGCTCCTCCCTGGATAATCACCATGTCTGTTAGGATCGGCTTGATATTAGAGACATCTTTTCTTTCAGGATTATAAACCTTAACAGCCGTATTGATTTGGAAAATGGCAGCGGGATCCGGATCGGTTTGCGGCCGCTCCAATTGAGGGTTTTGAAGAAAGGGCCTTAAATTGACAGAGTTTTCTTCTGCAGGCCGTACAGCCTCCTTAACGGCCGTCGCTATAGCGGGTTCTTCTTTGATGATTTCAGCCAGAGGAGGCAGCTCTAAAATACATTTTTCCATCACAGGGGGCGGTTCATAAACAGGCATTGCGATGGGAGCCGGGCTTCTTGTCGATGAGCGCACATCAGCCATCAGTTCCACAAGAAGTGTAGGCCTCTTTACAGGATTGGCCTGCAGACAGCTTTGCAAAAGAGGATCCCATGAATAACGAAACGCTTCTTTTTGCGAAGGCATCTCAAAAATTCCTTCCGGCAGTTCTTTCATCAATAAATAGTAGGCGAGGACGCCAAAAGCGTAGCTGTCTGCCTTTATGTCAGGACTTAAGGAGGCGTTCAGCCTTTTTTGTTCGGGGGCTAAAAAAGCGTAACTTTGCAGAAAAGAGGCGTGCAAAGGAATTAATTGCTGCTGATCAATAGAGGGGCTGGGAAACGCATCTTCGCCTGTTTTTTCCCAAACACCGGGGAGCCCGATCGTTAGCGCCTCTGCCACATTTTTGTAAATGCGTGTTAAAACTGCTCCCGAACCGATGATCCAGGAAAGCCCAAAATCGGAAAGAAATATCTGAACCCCTTTCCCAGTGATTTTCTTTCCAACCAGAATATTATTTAGTTTCAGGCCTAAATGCGAAAGCCTTTTGCCGTCTGCTTGCTGTTCATGGGCATAGTCCAAGCCTTGAGCTGCCTGGTATAAAATGTGATAAATTTCTTCTTCATCCAGCGGGCTGCTAAGCGAATTTAAATAGTGGGCTAAATTTTTTGTCTCTCCGCTATCATTTGTAATGCAATCGGTGACAATAAAATAGGTCCCTTGTGAAAAAGAAATATTATGGGTCTTGACGATCTGGGGATGATCCAAGGAGGCGATGAGGCTAATGTCATTTTGAAATCTTTGAATAAAACCCGGATCGGCTGCAAGCTCTTCAGGTAAAATTTTTAATGTACATTGCCGCTTCATAAAACGATGTTCAGCCAAGAAAACAGTTCCGAGTGTTCCTTGGCCGATAGGTTTTATTAGATGGTAATCTCCTAAGATACGGTGATCCATGCAAGTCCTTTTTTTCTTTCAGACGAAGATAATCTGTTTGAGGATTATTTTCAAATGACTTCCCAGGAACGGCCAGCAATCGACCGATGAATCGAATTAGTCGGCGGATAGATAAAAAAATGAATTTGATTAACAAAGCGGAGAATCAAAAGCGCCACGAGATATAGAAATTTTTTTGGAGGCCTAACAGGGGTTTCGATAGAAGCTTCCATTGCTACTGGACAGGGCGGGGTGATCTCTTCTGAAACAGCAACTGGCAGCTCGCTCGGAACTGCCTCCAAATGCTCAATTTCTTCATTGATTACAGTTGTTTCTATCAAAGAAATGACCGGTATAGTTTCATTGATCTCTTCATCTACTGTAGGGGATGAGGTATTAACTTTCTCTTCTGCTGCTGCAGCAAAAGCGTTTTTTTTTACATCTTCCGCTTTTTCAATAAGAATTCTAAAATCATTAAAACCGTTTTTAAGTTCATCGATTATTAGCCTACGACTAGCTATTCTCTGCGGCGTCGTAGGGGTTGTGGAAGTTATTGAATGAGGGCTTATCATTTTTTATCCTGTTATAAAAGTATACAATAATCACTAAAGTCGGGCTGGTGCGACTGGATCGCAAGTGGACTGGTCTCTGTATGACCGCCTGTGTTAGCTCGCAGATTATTTTGGCCGATAATACCAGTGGAAACAACCGTTTGCTGCTTAATGATAAGGCTTTGCAATTTTGTCACTTGAGCTTCTAATTCAGTACATTTTTTACATAAGGAATGATCTTCAGACTGAATTTGTTCCTGCAAACGAAGGCATTCAGCTGCAAGTTCTTTATTTTTTATCTTTAATTTTTCTAAATGAGTTTCTTTTTTCCCTAATTTACTTTCAGCCGTTTTAAGCAGATAGGCCTGACTATTCACTAATTCCTGACTTTGCTGCGCTTTAATTGATACATTTTGAAGTTCGGCTTCCATTTTTTTTAGAGACTTTTCGTGTTCGTTGGCCTGCTGTTTCAAAATTTCTTCATTTTCCTTGGCTTCTAAAGAAACTCTCTCAAAATCAGCTTTCAGCTTTTTAACTGTTTGTCTTAAATTCGAGTTAAGTTTTTCCAATTCACTGACTCGCCCATTTAATGAATCGCATTCATCTTGCGCTTCTAAACACATGGATTGAGCATTTTTTAAAAATGAATCGAGGGCGATTTTATCCGCAGTTAAGCTGGCGACTTTTTGTTCAAGGCTTTCAATTTGCTCATTTGAACTTCTCTCATTTGAGGTGACCAAACCCTTCGCCGTTGCCACTTCGCGAAGCTTCAGAAATTCTTCTTTTAAGAGCTGTAATGTCTGCTCTAATTCTTGATTCTCAGCCATTAATTTTTGAACACGCTGACTTTCGGTAGTTAATGGTAAATTTGCGGCGAATTTATTAGTCACATCGACTAGTTGAGTTCTTTTTTTAGGGGAAACGTGTATAAAAGAAGGATCTCTAAGATTTGGGTGCGGGTTTGATTTTATAGGTGGCTGCATTATTACTCCTTTTTTAGGCCACAAGTTATAACAAAAAGTTAAATATTAATTAAATGAAAAATAAATTAAATTTTTTGTTTTACTATCCTTGCATTCAAATTTTTATTTTTCTTGTTTAGCTTTAAAAGTTTTGTTACAATTTCTTCTTTTAAGAACTGGTTTTTTACAGGATAGTCAATGGATAAGCGTTCTCTTGTGTTTGTGGTGGCTCTTTCTTTCACCCTTTTTGCTTTAAATTTATTTTTTCAAAATCAAAATTTACGACAAAGAGAAGAATGGGAAGCACGCCAAAAAACCGTGCAAGCAACAGCTGTTGAAGCGCCGCTTGTGGAAGAAGTAGAAAAGACATTTGAGCCAGTGGTGTCAAAATCTAAAGAAGAAAAATTTTATGTTCTCGAAAACTCTTATCAACAACTCGTATTTTCAAATCGCGGCGGAGCCCTGGCAGAAATAAATCTGCCTTTTAAAACGGATGCCAATGAGAAAAGCGTCGTCCGGGAAATCGAAACCGATCGCATGATGGTCGAGAACCATCCCTATAATGCCTATTTCCCGGGACATTCCTATTACACCCCACCAACCGAAAGGGGGGAAGAAGCCGTTTACAATGAGATGGGTGTTTTGGGAGGCTACTATCCTTTATTGAGACGGGACCTCGTTCAAATTCCTCCTAGAAAAACCAAAAAGGTTGAACCTCGCTTCTATGCCCTCAATCTTGTTTCGGATTACCCAGAACTGGCTGAGTTAATCTATGAAGTGACTCACTTTGATGCGGGGTCCATTACTTTTGAAGCTGTTCAAAACCATCGCCGTATCACTAAAACCTACACTTTGAATGATCCCTCTAAAGATGCCCCTTATACTTTGAATTTGTCGGTTCAAATTGAAGGAAATTCTAAAAATTTATGGCTGACTTCCGGGGTACCGGAGGTTGAATGGATATCCGGTGCTGCCGCTCCTTCTCTTAAATACCGTGTGACGCGCAATCAAAAAGCAGAAGTGGAAAAAATCGACCTGCCGAAAGAGACATATACACTTTCCTCCATCTTCCCTGATTGGTTATGTAATTCCAATGGGTTTCTAGGCACGATTATGGACCCCCTGTCTGACATTGAAGCAGGATTTCGCGTGCAGGCAGTGTCGGGCACAGAAGTTCCTTCTCGTTTGACGGAAATCGATCAGGAGTACGACCGTTACCCAGATGCTGACCTTCCAGGCTACATGACGCTTCTTCCTCTTAAGCAGAAAAGCGGGACGATGAATTTCAGGTTTTTTGCAGGACCTTTTGAAGGGGATATTTTAAAGGAAATCGATGCCCGCTATTCCAATCCTGAAACAGGCTATAATCCCGATTATATTGCCTGCCAGACAATGCATGGGTGGTTTACATTCATATCCGAGCCTTTTTCAAAATTCCTGCTCGTCCTCATGAAGTTTTTTCATTCGTTGACAGGTTCTTGGGCGCTTTCCATTGTTTTGTTGACCATCAGCTTGCGTGTCATGCTTTATCCTCTTAACACTTGGTCGACCAAGTCCATGGTGCGCATGCAGCAAATAGCCCCGGAAGTGGCTGCTTTGCAGGAAAAATACAAAAAAGACCCTAAAAAGGCGCAGATTGAAATCATGGGCCTTTATAAAGAAAGAGGGGTCAATCCCGCTTCAAGCTGCTTGCCTCTAATCATTCAAATGCCCTTTTTAATTGGGATGTTTGATCTTCTTAAATCAAGTTTTGCATTGAGAGGCGCACCTTTTATTCCGGGCTGGATCGACGATCTTACAGCGCCCGATGTCCTTTTTAGTTGGAGCAAGCCTATTTTTTTCATTGGAACCGAATTCCATTTGCTTCCTATTTTATTAGGTTTGGTCATGTTCCTGCAGCAAAAATTCATGACTCCTGCCGTTGACCCCAGCCAGATGACCGACCAGCAAAGGCAGCAAAGGGCCATGGGAACAATGATGACAGTCGTCTTTAGCGTGATGTTTTATAATTTTCCTTCAGGCTTGAATATCTACTGGCTCTCTTCAATGCTCCTTGGTATGGGACAGCAATGGTTTGTATCCAGGCAATTAAAAAATGGGACGTCTGCCACTCCCACCCCTTTGAAGCAGGCACCTAAAAAGGCTAGATCGAGATAAACCATGCGAGCCTGGGAAAATTTTTTACTGGCTCAGGAAGCGGAGCTTGGAAAAGAGACTGTCGTTAAATGGTTAAGGACTTTAAAGATTGTGCGCTTTGATGCGTGCAATCTTTACCTTGAAGCCAAAGATTCTTTCCAGACATTGTGGTTTGAAGAGCACATGCGACCAAAGGTGCTGGCCAAGCTTTTTAATGGGAACAATAAGCCGATCAAGGTGCATTTAACGCTTGCCAACCAGATCGCCGGAAAAAAAATTGTTAAACGCTATAGCACAGCGGACAACAAACCTCCCCCTTTCCAGATGGCATTTGATGATCTGGATCCTCATTGCCATTTTGATAATTATATTATTGACCCTGAAAATCAGGTCACATACCAGCTTTTAAAAGAAATGGCACATCTTTCAAAACTCGGCTCCTTCAATCCCCTTTACTTATACGGTCCCCAAGGATCGGGAAAAACACATCTTCTGATGAGCTTATCCCATGCCTATCGCTCTCAAAATTTAAAGATCCTTTACGTTCGTGCCGACACCTTTACCGACCATGTTGTCTCTGCCATCCGTGCAGGAGAGATGCGCCAGTTCCGCCAGGCATACAGACATATAGATGTACTCATTGTGGATGATGTGCATGTTTTTTCAAGGAAAGGGGCCACCCAGGAGGAGTTTTTTCATACCTTCAACACGCTCCATTTGGATGGAAAACAAATTATTCTTTCTGCTAATTGCTCCCCTCAAAATCTTCAATTTATTGAACCCCGGTTAGTGAGCCGGTTTGAATGGGGCATTGTCTTGCCGCTCCAGTCGTTACAGGAAAAGAAAAGAGAGGCGCTCCTTCAAGCCAGAGCGGAAGCTTTGAATTTCCACCTCCCTGCTAAAATCAGCAGTTTCCTCATCGAAACGTTTACCAGCAATACCAAGTCGTTAATGAAAGCGCTGGATGCCCTTATTTTGCGCCTGCACCTTGATACTAGGCATACGGTTCATCACTTAACTGTAGTGGCAGCTAAAACCTTGCTTGCAGATCTGATTGAAGAAGAGGTAAAGTCTGCCATTACCCCTCAAAAAATCATTAAGGCTGTTTCGGAACAGTATGGCGTTAAAAAAGAAGATTTGCTTGGCAAAGGACAGACACGGGAATGCGTTCTGCCGCGGCAATTAGCCATGCATATTTGCCGCGCCGAGCTTAAATTGCCCTACATGAAAATAGGTGAATTATTTTCGCGCGATCATTCCACTGTCATGTCGAGCATCAGGCAAATACAAAAGGGCTTGAGCGAGGGCAACCCTGCTTTGGTTGGCTCAAGCCAGGCCATATTAAAAAAATTGCAAGAAACTTAAGAGTGCTTGGATGTCCCCCTGGAAGGCCCTTATAACCTGATTTTTGAGTTTCTTTGCCTGAAAGTTATACCATTTCCCAAAAATAAAACCATAAAGTTGATTTGTCAGCGCTTCAGATTTAAAAGATCTTTTCGAAGTTGATATCTTTGAATATCAACAAGGAGAGATCTTTTAAAGATGAAGGTGATCACAAGTCAAATTTAT
>JAJTHR010000330.1 GCA_021298935.1 Parachlamydia sp.
AATTGCCGCTTGCGTAGGAAAAATAGACGTTGAGGTAGTGAAAAAAGCCATGGTCAAAATTAGGACGAAAGATGTGGATGAGTGGACGCGTGAGCAGATGGGAGAAACATTACTGTCTAAAAGAAGGAAATCTTTAGGTGAATGGAGAAAAAGAAAAAAACCAAAGAAAGTTGCACGTAAATTGACTGGAATTCATCTAGGAGAAGCGATGGGATTTTAGTGATAGAATATTCAGTTTGTCACACCCCAGCTTGCTGCTTTCTGTTGCTCAAGAAATTTTCACTAAAATAGGATAAGGACACATTTTTTATATGATTTTCTATCATAATTACCTTTTATTATAAAACATCACGTTGATTGATATTTCCGCCAAATGCATGGCGGGTCGGCTCAGGCTGAAAGCAGGGAGCTAAAATAAAATGACCGTATTGAGCTCTCTCGATGGAGGCATAGAGTTTTCTGCCATCATAAGGTGAGAGCATCCCATAACAGGCTGCTAATTCAAGGCTTAAGTAAGAAATCGGGGTCATAAAAATAAGTAAAGCATCAATAGAAGCTTCTCTGGCAGCCTGCATTGTAACGCCATGTGACCTTAAATGAGACAGGGTGATTAATTTAACGATGCGATCAGCCACATTTACCAACGAAGCAACTGCATGCGCAAACGGTGTTCCAAGAGTTAACAAAAAACATTTAAAACGCACGACGTTCGCAGATTCATTTAAATATTTTCTTCCTGTGGATTGATCAATGATAAATTGAGGAATATCCAACACATCCCAAAAACGGGGCCCTCTCTCGCCCAAGACCCAATGATTGATAGGCTGAAAGTCCTTTAATAGTATGTCATGCATGCAAAAACCTTTATTAATAAAAGAGAAATAATAATTTAAACTTAGTTTAAATTAAATAAAAAACCGTTGTAACACCATTTCACAAAAAAAGCTTCAAAATAAGGGTTATAAGGAGCTTCAATGAAAAAAAAAGATTCAAAAGAGTGGCCTGAAATTGTCATAAGTGAGGGAGATCGAGCTTATACGCAGTCCATTAGACGAGCTGTTGAAAAAGGGATTTAAAAAAAGATCGCCTCAAAACTATTTACTTCTAATTTAAAAGATAGTTTTGAAAATATCATTAAAAGACATCGCTATCAAATACTAAACGGCTTATTTCCCGGTGGAGTTATTAGCCATAAGTCAGCTCTTGAAGGGGGGATTTCAACTGACGGCACGATTATTTTAACCTATACTTACTCTAAAATCATCGAATTGCCTGGATTGACGATCCATTTAATAAAAGGACCGAAACAAGACGAAGATGATACCCCTTTTATGGAAAACTTATCTATTTCTTCGAGGGCGCGGGCTTTTTTTAGAGAACATTAAAAGTACCAAAGATCGAAGGGGCATTAATACCAAATTCAGTCAGTCAGCTCTTGAAGAGCGCCTTGATCGCATGGCACGCATCTATGGAGAGGAGGAACTGAATTTATTAAGGACCCAAGCACGCGAGGTGGCGTCACGCCTTAAAATGGAAAAGGAATTTAAAATTTTAGATCGATTGATAGGCTCTTTTCTCGGAACCCATAATGAAACTGTTTCATTGCCAGGTATTGCCAGAGGAAAAGGAGAGCCGTATGATCCTATGCGCTTTGAATTATTTGCCATATTAAGCGCCTATTTACAGCAGCAAGATCTTCTCTCGATCAAACAAACCCTTACGAAACAAGGAGAAATTAATCGCTCTTTTTTCGAAGCTTATTTTTCAAATTATATTGAAGGAACAATTTTTGAAATTGAAGAAGCTGAGCGTATTATTTTTGATGGAAAAATTTTTCCCCATCGGTCTGAAGACTCTCATGACATACTTAGCACTTTTCAAATTATATCGAATTCAAAATGGATGGAAAAGGCGCCTCAAAATGGTGAAGAGCTTGTTCAAATATTAAAGCACCGGCATTCCATCTTAATGGAAGCCAGAAAAGATAAAATGCCCGGCCGCTTTAAGGAAATAGCCAATCGAGCCGGCTCTACCCACTTTGTCAAGCCTGAGGAAGTGCGAGGAACTTTATTAAAAGGTTTTGAATTTTATCAAAAACTTCCAGTGGGTATTAAAAAAGCCATTTTTATGATGTTTCTCGTTTCCGAAGTTCACCCTTTTCTTGATGGGAACGGCCGAATTGCCAGGGTTTTAATGAATGCCGAATTAGATATTGCAGATGAAAGCCGCATTATTATTCCTACCGTCTTTAGGGAGGATTATCTGCTTGCATTAAGAAGGCTTTCTCAGAAAATGGATCCGAGTGCCTATGTCAAAATGCTTGTGGAAGCACAACGCTTTACAGCACCCATTCACTTTAATCAATATACGCAATCCCTTTCTCAATTGGTTGCATCCAATGCATTTATGGAACCAAGCGAGGGGCGCTTAAAATTTTAATGCTTGTTCTTTTTTCTTTTTGCTCCTATCACCTATAACAAAAGAAGGTGTAAAGAGTGAAAAGTGTGTTTGAAGTAAGAGCCGAGGGACTCTATTGCAAGCCCGGCGGCTTCTATATCGATGCATGGGAACCTGTGAACCATTGCATCGTGACCCATGCCCATAGCGACCATGCCCGTTTTGGCCATGGCCTTTATCAAGCCACTCCTGAAACCTGCGCCATCCTGCAACACCGTTTAGGTCCTGATTGCCCGCTGGCTTTACTCCCCTATCATCAAAAGATTAAAATGAAGGATTGCTGGGTTTCACTTCATCCTGCAGGACATATTTTGGGATCAGCTCAAGTGCGCATTGAAACTGAAAAGGGAGTGAGCGTTGTGTCCGGTGATTACAAGCGAGCTGCCGACCCGACGTGCGAGCCCTTCGAATTGGTCGAATGCGATACATTTGTCACAGAATCTACTTTTGGCCTTCCCATCTATAAATGGGAGCCTAGCGAAAAAATTGCCTATGAGATAGTCGATTGGTGGAAAGAAAATAGCTCAAACGGTTTTGCCTCTGTCTTATTTTGCTATGCCCTAGGTAAAGCACAGCGTCTTTTAGGCTTGCTCCGCC
>JAJTHR010000282.1 GCA_021298935.1 Parachlamydia sp.
CATCTGACAAAAAGGGAGGGACCGACGCTTGCTAACTGGAAAGATTTTATTATTGTATTCAATGGGCCGCTGGCCGGCTTTTTGCTCTATTTCCTCGCAGCCTATTTATCCCCTTCCCTTGCCGGCAAAACATTAACAGCGGGAGGCTATGCGCTTCATATTACAGCTGCTGTCAACTGGTTTTGGACCTTGCTAAATCTCCTTCCTGTGCTTCCCTTGGATGGAGGGCAGCTGATGCGCATTACTTTGGAAGGGATGCTCGGCCATAGAGGATTGAAAATAGCTTTGCTTGCCAGCCTGATTCTTTCTGCCGTATTCGGTCTTTATTTCTTTTTACAGGGGCAGTTGATCATCGGAGCGCTCTTTATCATGTTTGCTTTTGAGAGCTACCGCGCCTGGGAGGATATGAGCCCTATGGCTTCTCATGATACGGATGAATTGCTGCAAAGCCATCTGGATGAAGCAATCGAGGAGATGCACATGGGCAAGGCCAAGGAGGCCTTCGAAAAATTTGTTCATTTACGTGAACAGGCTCCTCGAGGAATGATCCATATCCAGGCGACAAAATACATGGCAATGATCTTGGGCGCCGAGGGGGAGGTTAATCAAGCCTATGAATGGCTGATGCCTATTCGCAAACATTTGCAGCCAAGAGAGCTGTTGCTTCTTCAGCAAATGGCTTTTCGCCTAAAGGAATGGAATGATGCCGTTCAGGTGGGCCAGGAGCTGTATCAAAAAGAGCCGCTTGGCGAGGCGGCAGCGATCAATGCAATAGCCTGTGCCCAATTAGGGCAGCCAAAAGCTGCAGCGGGCTGGCTGCATTGTGCTTCAGAGTCTGGCTATAGGTCTATGAAAGCGCTGATCGAGAAAAAAGAACTCGATCCGATCAGGGAGTCAGCCGCCTTTCAGGAGTTTATAAAAAGCTTCTATCATTGAAAATTTAGCGAATTGGCAAAGCGCTCCCATTCTTGTTCATTAAAATGAGCCTCTGTTGCAATATAGATTAAAATGTAAAGCTGCCTGGCTTCTTTAAATGCAAAACCCTTGACTAGCCGCTTTTCTTTACTATCCATAAAAGAAAATAGGAAATGAAGCCCTTCTGCCCCCTTTTCTGCCTGGTAAGTTTGCTGGTGTTGAAAAAGCTGAGGGTAATAAAATAGGCGGGGTGCAAGCACCGTTTCAAAAACTCTTTTGAATTCTTTTTCGTTGAGTGTTTGTTCATTGATTGAGGGAAGGTCAAGGGTGGTAAAAAGAAAAACACTCGAGGGAGTTGCACAAGTATAGACATGTAAATGACCCTTGGAGGGTAAATCGAAGTTCATTTCATTGGGTTGATGGGGAAAGGCCATTTCTATGCGGTCAGTCGCATCTTTGATTTGAACCCAAGAATGTTCAGCTGCATCACTCACATTGACTCCAATTAAAAATAGGATGAGGACCCATTTTTTAAATAATGCTAAATTGAATTCTTTCATAGAAATACCTTGTTGAAGAAGAGACTAAGGGCTGTTTTCCGACTTGTTGGCAGCATATTAAGAAAATTAAATAATGATTGCAAATAGAAATAAAGTTTTTACATATGTTATATAAATTGAAATTAAATTTGATGGTTTTGTTTTTAGGCATTTTTATGTGTGGATGCGTTGCCTCTTATCAAATTGTTAATGATCCTATTCCTGTGCCTGAGGCCCCCCCCGCCTAAAAAAGTGGGAGTAGCACTTGTTTTAGGGGGCGGGGGAGCGCGTGGGATGGCGCATGTGGGTGTGTTGGAAGAGCTTGAAAAGGCAGGCATTACAATCGACTTGATTGTGGGCTGTAGTGCAGGAAGTATCGTCGGGGCTTTTTATGCCGACTGTCTGGATGTAGCCAAAGTTAAAGCCTGTCTGACCCCCCTTAAAAAATGGGATATCCTAGATTTAAGCCTTTACCGTTGCCGTTATGGACTTGCGCAGGGGAGGGCCTTTCGACGTTTTCTCGCTAGCCACATAGGGGCTAGGTATTTTAATGAATTAAAAATCCCTGTTTGCATTGTGGCCACTGATTTAATCAAAGGGCAGTTGATTTGTCTAAATGACGGGCCCCTAATTCCGGCGATTCATGCTTCCTCAGCAATTCCTTTACTATTTTCACCTGTCTTATTGCATGAAAGGCTGCTTGTCGATGGAGGCGTGGCTGATCCCGTTCCTGTTTCCATAGCGCAAAAAATGGGAGCTAAAATAATCATTGCTGTCGATTTAAACGAGCTTTTACCCAAAACGTCCCCTTCAAATTTATTTGGAGTGGCTGCCAGATCGGCTGAAATAAAGTTTTTGCTGCAAAGTGCGAGCTGTCTGGAAGGGGCCGATGTCATTATACGACCAGAATTGGAAGGAGTGAGTATCTTTGCTGATGATAATCATGAACAGGTCTATTTGGCGGGGAGGGAAGCCGCGATTAAGGCACTGCCTAAAATTATTCAGCTTATTTCAAGCCTAACCACTTGTCCTTAAAATAATCATTATGATACTGGTTGTTTAAAATTAACCTTGAGGTGGGGTATGAGTATTATTGCCACAATTATAATTGGCTTCGTTGTGGGTTTGATCGCCCGGTTTTTAATGCCAGGAAGAGATCCATTGGGCTTCATTTGGACAACACTACTCGGGATCGGGGGCGCTCTTATAGGTCAATTTTTGGGCCAGGCGCTTGGTCTGTACCACGAAGGCGAGCCTGCAGGATTTTTAATGTCTCTCCTTGGTGCCATGCTTCTTCTTTTTATCTATAATCATTTTGTCCACAGAGATACCACTATTTAATTGGCAAGGAACGCTAAACGTTTAGCGTTCCTTACGGCCTTCTAACTATATCACAAATGAACGATAACCTATCAAAAAACACTGCCATCAAATTCGTTATCTTTCTAGGAATAGTCAGTCTATTTGCTGATATGACATACGAAGGCGCACGCAGTATCACTGGACAATACTTAGCTATTTTAGGAGCTAGCGGAACAGTCGTTGGCATTGTAGCTGGCTTTGGAGAATTAATCGGTTATGGGTTCAGGCTCGTTTCAGGTTATATAAGTGATAAAACAGGAAAGTACTGGTTAATCACTTTCATAGGATATACTCTCAACCTCGTTGCAGTTCCCCTACTAGTGGGTCAATTGCCATGATTATATAGATTAGGCTTAAGTGAAAGCTCCCGGGGTTGAACGATCGCAAGCTGGTTTGTATTATAATACTAGCCAGCTTGCGATCGATTCAACCGCGGGGCTTTGACTAAGTCTAATCTGCATAAGCATGGCAATTGA
>JAJTHR010000193.1 GCA_021298935.1 Parachlamydia sp.
AATTGGGCTAATGTGTGGCCTGGAGCATTAAGGAGGATCTTAACTGACTTGTCTTCCTGGCTGTTGAGGTATTCGACCACTTCCTGCTGGCTGCCTTCTTTTAATTCAAAAGGCTTGATATCTTCCGAAAATTCTCCTCGGCCCGGACGTCCGATTTCAAGTCCTTTAATTAATTTAACACCCTCTAAATAGAGACAATTTTTTTTATTGTTCCAAATGTTAAACACTTTTTCAGAGATTTCTTTGACTTTACCCTCTTCCTTTTGCTCATTTTCAGGGGTATGTTTAGCTAGGTACTGACCTGCTTGAACAATGATATGCGAGGTATCTGACAAACTGCGAAGAGGTTGGCTGCAAAAATCATCTCCTTCTGCATCATGAATAGGGAGGAAGGACCCCTTAGGGTTAAATCCAAGGTTTTTAAGCGCTGCAAATGCTGCTTCAATGATCGTTTCCCTTTCTTCAGGAGAACTTTCTAAAGCTGTTATAAAAAGTTGATAAACTGGATAACAGTTAGGTAAATTTTCTATATTCATTACTAATCCTATCGTTTTATTTTTTTCATTTATTACATAAAATTTTAAAATATATTATTATTATTTTCAAATAAAAAATTCCTATCAAAAAGAGATAATTGTTTTTTTATTAATATTTTCTTCGAGAAGCTTTAAATATAAATAAGAGAGAATCGCATAAAGTGTAAATCAAGCTTGGATAATTGAGGGATAAATTGTAAATAAAACAATCAAAGCGAAAGCTGCTGTTCCCACTAATCCCGCCTGCCATGTTTTATTTAATTCTTTTTGATCTGCATGCACAAATAATAAACTGACAATTCTTAAATAATAATAAGCTGAAAGAAGAGTGGTCATCAGGCCGACAATCACAAGACCGTAATAGCCCGCCTGAAAAGCCACTTTAAAGACAAAAAATTTAGCCAGGAAGCCAGCTGTCGGCGGGATGCCGGCAAGTGTCAACAAGCAAAGGGACAACAGGGCCGCAAGCCAGGGTGCGCGATAAAATAGCCCCCTGACATCTTCAAGCAGGATGCCATGACTGTGACGGTCAAAATAGGCCAATACCGCAAAACATCCAAGAGTCGCTGCCGAATAAATGATCAGGTAAAATTGCAGGCTTAAAAAAGCCTCAGGTGTTCCAACTAGAACCGGCATTAATAAAAATCCGGCATGTGAAATGCCCGAATAGGCAAAAAAACGGCGCAAATGGGTTTGGCGCAGCGCTGCAAAGTTTGCATAGACAAGAGTCAAAATAATAATGATTGCCAGCGCCTGGTTCCAGGCAGGGTCAAAATGGGGAAGGGCTTCCATAAATACACGAATAAATGCTGCAAAAGCACCGGCTTTTGTTCCCACCGACATGAAGGCTGTCACAGGGGTCGGCGCCCCTTCATAGACATCGGGCGCCCATACGTGAAAGGGAACTAAGGCTGCTTCAAAGGCAAGCCCAAGCGTAATAAAAGCAATTCCACTGGCAAACAGGATTTGCTGCGCCCCTTGCAATTGCTGCCAGGCAGGTAGAAGGGCATCCAGGCGTGTCGTTCCCGTCGCTCCGTAAATGAGGGCGATACCATATAAAAGAAAAGCGGCTGCTATTGAACCCATGATAAAATATTTAAAAGCGCTTTCATGGGAAAGTTCCCATTTCTTCATGTACCCGCACAAAATATAAAGGGAAATTGAAAGTGTCTCGATTCCAATAAATAAGATTAAAAAATCAGCGGCTGACGCAATGAGCAAAAGCCCGAACAGAGCTGCAATCAAAAGAAAATAATATTCACCCTGTGTGGCGGAAAACTGCCTGAAAAAGGAGGCCGATAAAAAGACGGCCGCAAATCCGATGCATAAAAACAAGGCGGTGAAAAAGTGGGCCGCCGCATCGTCGTTAATCCAGGGGGTTAGCATGGGATGGCTGACATCCGGCTTATTCAATGCAAAGGCAAGAGATAAAAGAATAGTTGCAACAGCTATCCAGTAAGTCCATTTTTTAGCCGGCAGCGATGCAAAGCTTTCCCATAAAATGAGGATTAATGCACCCATGAGGAGAATGAACAAGGGTCCAATGGAAGCAATATCGGCTAAGTTTAAGGGGGTCATGCGGCATTCTCCATTTTGACTGCAGGAGGTTGAATTTGTCTGAGCACTGTCATGGGGTAAAAACCGATCCAAAGAATAATTAGAATAAGAGGCAAGGCGATTGCCAATTCACTTCCTTTTAAATCAATCCACCGTTCCTGATAGGGAACCGGCTCTTCAAAGTAAATTTTTTGCATGAATCGCAGCATATAAACAACCGATAAAATGACCAGCAACCCAAGCAGCGCTGTAAGAAAAGGATGAACCTGGAAGAGGCCGAAAAAGATCAGCAGCTCGCCCGCAAAATTGTTAGTCCCCGGAAGGGCGACAGAGGAGAGGACAAAAAAGAGAGTCGTCCAGGCAAGCAATGGCATGTAGCGGGCTAATCCCCGCTGCGGCCCTAAAGCTGTGGTTTGTACACGATCTTCGAGCCAGCCGGCGGCAAGAAACAAAGCAGTGATTGTAATTCCATGATTGAATGCCTGCAGCAAAGCTCCTTGCTGCGCCGCCTCATTCCACACAAACAGGCCGACTAAAATAAAATTGACATGAGAGAGACTGGAGTAGGCCAGTATTTTTTTATAATCGCTTTGCCGCCAGGCTGCGAGGGCGCCATAGAGCACCCCTGCCACGCTTAAACCTAGGAGCCAGGGACTCCATAGCTGCAACTGTTCAGGAAATAAACCAGCTCCTATCCTTAAAAAGCCATACACTCCCGCTTTGGAAAGAAGCGCTGAGAGAAAAATGGTCCCGCTTGTGGAGGTTTGAAAATAAGTATCAGGAAGCCAGCCGTGAAAAGGAAATAGGGGCGTTTTAACCGCAAAGGCAAGTAGGAAAATCGCTGCCAACCAGGAGGCATGAGGGTGCGTCGAAGCAGACAAGATTAGCTGATTCAAGTCGAATGACCCTTGTGTCAAATAGAGAGCTATAACTGCCACAATCAATAAAAAAGACCCGGCCAGCATATAAACCAGAAATTTTAAGGCTGCTGCATATTTTTTTGATCCCCCCCAGATTGTAATCATAAAAAAGAGGGGAATGAGGATGGATTCCCAAAATAGGGTAA
>JAJTHR010000244.1 GCA_021298935.1 Parachlamydia sp.
AAAGGCTACAGCGAAGCCTCTGACACTATTAAAGAAATAGAAAAAGCATTGTCTCTTGGTCAAAAGGCAAGTGCAGACACATCAATGCGCAAACTTCAATCATTAATGCGAAATAACGTAAATACAAATTACGGGCAACGCGCAGATTTAGCGCAAGAAATGATACAAGCCGGGGGCCAAGATTTTATGCCTGCTTTAGCGGGACAAGCGCTAAACGATTTTATGCCAAGAGGAATACAGCGTGCAGGCGTTGGAACTGGTGGCGCTGGATTGGCTGTAACAGGAAACTTGCCTGCTGCTGCTGGTTTGGCTGCTATTTCATCTCCTCGGCTTATGGGAGAAGCATTTTATAACGCTGGAAAAGTTACAGGAAAAGTTGACCCAGAGCTAATAAAAGCATTGAGGAAAGCCACTTACATGACTTCGCCTATTGCAGGGATTCAAGAATCCCAGTCACAATAAGATACAAAAAAAACGCTATGAAAATAGATTCAATCATGTTGATTAAAGGACAAGCAAATGTCTCGTAACGGATCAGGTGGCTACAGTTTACCAGTAAATAGCTGGAATCCTGCGGTAAATGGCGTATCTGCCACCGCCGCAGATTGGCAATCTCTTATTAACGATGTTGCTACAGCGCTACAACAATCCGTAAGTGCTGATGGTCAAACTCCAATTACAGGCAATTTGGCCATGGGTGGCAACAAGCTAACAGGCTTGGGCGCTGGTGTTGGCACAGGCCAATCTTTGCGATTTGAGCAGCTTTTTAGCCAAGGCACATTGACTAGTATTGCTAGTGCCGCGACTACGGATATTGGCGCTCAATTGTCTAACTTCCTGCAAATAACAGGAACTACAACAATTACATCATTTGGCACAAATTACAACGGGCCACGGTTTTTAATATTTTCAGGCGCTTTGTTGCTAACACATTCCGCAACATTAGTTTTGCCGGGTGCTGCAAACATTACCACAGTCGCAAATGATTGCGCAATTGCAATACCTATCTCTGGTGGTTGGCAAGTTGTAGCATATCAGCGTGCAAGTGGCTTCCCTGTGGTTACGACTGGATTTGCCTTGTCTGGTGCAAATACAGATATTACAAGTCTTGGAGGCCTTACATCTGCTGTTGCAGAAGTACGACAAATACAGCCAATTAGCGCATCTGTTGCAGCTAGTGCCTTAACCATTAGTGCATCGGCTTTGGCTTTGGAGTTTCGATCTACTACGCTTGGCAGTGGTACTGTTTCATTCGTTAAGGGTACGCCTGCAAATTTGGTTGTCCCAAGCACTGCAACGCTAGGAACAACTAGCGCATCACTATCGCGCCTAGCTGTTCTTGCAATAAACAATGCTGGAACGATAGAGCTTGCTGTTGTAAACGCTTTAGGTGGTACTGATTTATCAGAGTCCGGCGTAATTAGCACAACATCAATTTCAGTGGCATCAAATAGTGCAAGTGTTATTTATTCAACTAATGCACGCACTAATGTAGCTTACCGTGTAATCGGCTACATTGAAAGCACTCAAGCAACAGCAGGGACATGGGCAACATCTCCTAGCACAATACAAGGACAAGGCGGCAATGCGCTACAGGGAGTGCCGCGCATGCAACAATCGCCATCTGTTACAGCCTCTGGTACAAGCGTTGACTTCACAGGTATAGCGCCTTGGGCGCGCGAAATTGTCATACCTTTAGCCGGAATTAGTACCAATGGCTCAAGCTCTATTTGCGTGCAAATTGGCGACATTGGAGGCATAGAAACTACTGGATATACAGCCACTGGTAATAACGTTGCTGGCTCGGTTGCAATTACTTCTACAGCAGCCGTACCAATCATGGTTACAGCAACAGCAGCAAGTGTGTACAGCGGTCATATATTTTTGAATCTTGTAGACCCAGCAACTAACCTTTGGGCTATTTCTGCTGTGTTGTCTGATTCATCCCCAACAATTCAACTTGGATGCGGCTCTAAAGCTTTATCAGGCCCACTAGATAGAGTTCGTATTACAACGCTTGGCGGTGTAAATACTTTTGACGCTGGGACTCTTAGCGCAACTTCGAAAGGCTACTAAATGAAACGTTTAGTTGTAGACATGGTAACTGGAAGCGTGAGCGAAATAGAGCTTGCGCAAGATGAAATTGACGCAATTGCAAATCGCCCACAACCACCCGGCCCGACACCGCTAGAGCAGATTAGAGCACTAGAAGCTGCCAAAGCCGACGATTTAGCAAAGGTTATGCGGCAGGGAATGCTATTGCAGACTGTTGACATTGCGATGGCTAAACCAGAGGCCGCAGCGCTTACTTCTGGCATGACACCTGCGGAGGCTAGGGCAACAGTTATTGCGCACTTGGTTGCCACCGACCCCGGCTTCAAACTCATGTACGAGCTAGAGCAAGCCATTGAACCATTGCGGGCGCAAATACCATGATCGACTTTCTCATCCGGCTGCTGCCCTACGTGGGCCCGGCAATTGTCTTTGCGGACAACTTTTACTGGCCGTGGCAGTCCAAAAACTGGAAGGCTCTTGTTGCATGGCCCTTCCTTGTCGTTTACACCGCGCTCGTTTGGGTCGGTGACCTGATCTTGGCGCACACCGCAATAGCGGACATATTCGGCAAGCCCCAAGGCAACGAGCTGACCATCAGCGACACGCTAGAGCGGGTGTACCCAACAGGCCACCCGGACGCGGTGCGGCTGGCTAAAGCCATCAACTTTGTTTCACCTGGACACATCAAGGCAGCGATTAAATGACAGAGCAAGTAGAGCGCAGGCAAATAAAACTAGGCTTAGAAGTGCCATTGCCGTGGCTACTGTCGTGCATTGGGGCTTTTATATGCGCTCTTGTTTATGCCGGATGGAATGCTAGAGAGCTTAAATTTAAACTTGAAACTGGCATTGAAAAGGTCGAGCAGCTAATACACTCTCAAAATGAAATTAAAAAAGATTTATTGCAATTGAATATAGATTCAAAAATGCATAGGGCTGAGATTGAATTGTTAAAAAACAATGTAGAAAGGATTGAACGTAGAAAATGACTTATTTACTTTCTTACATAATCCTTGCAAATGGTCTATTAATTAATATGCCTGTTACTGTGCATGGTTCTTTGCAGACTTGTGAAACTGCTAAAGTTAAAATGATTCAGTCTGTTAAGCGCGAACATAAAGATGCACAGATAACCTCTGTTTGCCTAGACCGATGAAATACTTAATCATTTTTGCATTGGTGTTTTCTCCATTGGCAGAAGCCAAGATTAAGCGCAGTTACAAGGCAAAGTCTGATTTTGCAAAAATAAACGCTTGCCCATCTACAGGACTAAATAAACCATCCTGCCCCGGTTGGAGAATTGACCATCCTAAACCATTGGCTTGCGGCGGCCCTGATACACCTGATAACATGCAGTGGCTGACGATATACGATTGGCAGCAAAAATCTAAATGGGAGCGTAAGGGGTGTTAAATGAAACTTAGTGAACGTCAACGCCTTTTTGTAAAGCTACTCCCGCGCTTGATTGATTTTTCTTACGAGCACGGCTACGAGCTTACACTTGGCGATGCTTACCGCGACCATAGGTTACATGGCGCTCCCGGCGTAAAACTGGGCTACGGGCACAAAGACAGCAACCACAAAAACCGCCTCGCCATCGACCTCAATTTATTTAAGGATGGTGTATTCTTGCAGGCCACCACTGACCACACGCCCTTGGGTGAGTTTTGGGAAAGCCTGCACCCTCTATGCCGTTGGGGTGGTCGCTTCAATGACGGCAATCACTACAGCATCGAATCACCGGAAGGAATGAAATAATGGAATGGCTTAAAACTCTTGCACCAATTTTAGGTACTGCGCTTGGTGGGCCATTAGGTGGCGCTGCTGCTTCTTTTATTGCCGACAAATTAGGCATTGAATCAAAAACAATTGAAGCAGTAACTGATGTTTTAAACAGTGGAAAAATGTCGCCAGATCAAGTTGCTGCTATAAAACTTGCTGAAATTGATTTTCAAAAGTTTTTAAAAGCAAATGACATAAAACTAGAAGAAATTGCAGCCGCAGACCGCGAAAGCGCGAGGGTAATGCAAACCAATAATAAATCCCATGTGCCAGCAACACTTACGTATATGCTGACAATGGGATTTTTTGGTGTGCTTGGTGCTATGTTTAAATACCCAGAGCTAAAAGAATCAGCGCCTTTAATGATTATGCTGGGGAGTTTAGGCACTGCTTGGACTGGAGCATGCGCGTTTTGGTTTGGTACTACTCACGGCTCACAATCTAAAAATCAATTATTGGCAAACAGTACACCGCCAAAATACTAAGCCTTGATAAACACGCCATTGGGCATCATCGTGCCTTTGCGATCTTTAATAGTTTCATAAGCTGATTTTAGGCAGTTTGTAAGGTCTAAATCCTCTTTTGCAGCCACAATAATCAGCGTTACCAGTACATCGCCTAGACCGTCAATAACCCCCGGCCTATCGCTTTTAATCAGCGCGTCTGCTAATTCGCCAAGCTCTGATACTGTTTTTAGTAATTGTGTTTGACTTGTCGCATTAGGGATAATTCTGCGATCTTCGGCCCATTTAATAACCTTCATTTCTACGTCTGCAAAACTCATTTTGTATCTTTTTTAAAAGTTGGCAAAGGTGCCCAATGTGTGAAAAAGTTGTTTAGCTTATTGTGAGTGCCTTTGTGCAGCACTCCACTATGCTTATTAATCAGCAGCATCATTGCATTGATAGGTGTATCGTCGTTTATCTCTATCCAATGGTAATCAGCGTCAACTATTGCGCATCCGTCGCTACTTTGTTTGTAGTTCATATTATTTTGCATATCCAGCAGATACAGCATTACTACTGATAGCAATTGGTGGCCTATGCTGAATAAAGTTATTCCCAA
>JAJTHR010000026.1 GCA_021298935.1 Parachlamydia sp.
ATGTTTTTGGTTATCTGAAAACTTCATGCCAAGGATGTTAGCAATATGCTTAGTAAGAGTGAAGAGAAAATAAAGAAAATTATTTATCACCTCGCCTCGTTTGCGTAGCAAATGGGCGAGGTGGTGAATAGTCACAAAAATTGATGGTGATGTAAATTGTATAATTAATGTGGCATTGTTCATTATTAATGCATTCATTAAAAAGTAATTTAGTGTAGTAATCAACAAGCTGGACAAATGTAATTTGCTCTGTACTTCAGAGATGGATTTAAACTCATTGCTTGGTTATCATTACAGCGATTCTTAAAAAATGCATTCCGATGACTAATATATCTAATATTTCTTCCATTGATCAAGCAGCGGCCTTGATTCAGTCTGTCAAAGGCAAAGATCTTTCTCAGGAAGAAAGGGTGCAATTTTCTGTCGATTTGGCCTCTCGGCTCTTGCAGGCAGCTCTTGAAACACAAACCGGCAAGGAGATAAAGCAGCAGGCTGAATTGGCGAACATGGTGAATGATCCCATTGGAAAAGCCTTTACCACAGCCCTCACCGATCAATGCTTTCGCAGCCGACGGCCGAGCCGGATTGCTGATCAGCTTGTTTACCTCATCGATAAATATGGTGTGCCGGGTTATCTGTCTTGGGGAAAAAAATGGGCCCTCAAACTTTTCAAAAGAGTTGGCAAAGCTTTCTCTTTTGTGCTTGTCCCCTTGGTCGTCAAGCTCATCCGTCAAGAAACAGCGCGTGTGATATGCCCAGGAGAAAGAGAGGCCTTGATTGCTCACCTGAAAGGACGTAAGAGAGAAGGCGTGAGAGTTAATCTTAACCATTTAGGCGAAGCGATTTTAAGCGAAGAAGAAGCCGAACGCCGCTTGCAGCTTTATCTGGATGATCTGTCTAATCCTTTTGTGGAATGCATTTCAATAAAAATATCCACTCTTTTCAGTCAAATCAATCCTCTGGCCTGGGACAGCACGCTTGAGCATTTGGAAGAGCGCTTAAAGAGACTATACCGTGCAGCGGGAAATAAATTAGTCAATCTGGATATGGAAGAATTCCGCGACTTAGAACTGACCGTAGCCCTTTTTCGTCAAGTTCTGGATCAGCCTGAATTCTACCGTTTGCAGGCAGGCATTGTTTTGCAAAGCTATTTGCCTGAATCCTATTCAATTCAACAAGAATTGACCGTTTGGGCTATGCAAAGGCAGGCAAAGGGAGGAGCGCCTATTAAAATTCGCATTGTCAAGGGAGCCAACTTGGCGATGGAACAAGTCGAAGCTTCCCTTAAAGGCTGGCCCCAGGCTCCCTATTTAACCAAAGCGGAGGTCGATGCCAATTACAAACGAATGGTGGAATATGCCTGCATGAAAGAGCATGCCAAAGCAGTGCATGCGGGTCTCGGGACGCACAATGTCTTTGACATTGCCTATGGACTGATTCTTCGTTCGGAAAACGGCGTTGAAGAAGAGGTGGGCTTTGAAATGCTAGAGGGGATGGCGGATCCGATGCGACGTGTCGTCCAGGCACTGTCGGGTGGAATGCTTCTTTATTGCCCGGCAGCCAAAAAAGAAGAGTTTCAAAATGCCGTTGCCTACCTTATCCGCCGCCTGGATGAAAACACGGCACCCCAAAATTTCTTGCGCGCTGCTTTCCATCTAAAACCAGACACACAGGAGTGGGAGGAGCAAGCTGTCCGCTTTTCAGAAGCGGTAAGAAATCAGCATGGCGTTCAGACTTCTCCTCAACGGACTCAAAACAGGCTAAATGACGATAAAACCTCAGCGATTGGATTTGAAAATGAACCTGACACCGACTGGTCATTGCCCGGCAATCGAAAATGGGCAGAAAATTTACTAAATGAATGGAAAAATAAAAGCTTTGAAAACGTTCCACTAATGATTGATGGGGTCGTGGAAGGAAACGATCAGGGTGAGGGGATCGATCCCTCCTTTCCTGAAAAAACGCTTTATCGATATGCCATTGCTTCTGAAGAACAGATCCAAAGGGCTTTAAAGGCAGCTCAAGAAGCGTTTAAACAGTGGTCCGGTCGCACGGCTGATGAGAGGTGCGAGCTCCTTGGAAAGATTGCGGAGAATTTAAGGCACGGACGGGCAAGTTTAATTGGGGTGATGGCTGCTAATACCGGTAAAACGATCCCTGAAGCAGACAGTGAAGTGTCGGAAGCAATTGACTTTGCTCAATATTATCGAAAAAATCTGGCCGAATGGTCTCAATTAGAAGGGTTGGAATGGCAACCGAAAGGGACCATCCTTGTTGCTCCCCCTTGGAATTTTCCTTGCGCCATTCCAGCTGGAGGACTCCTTGCCGCTTTGGCTGCCGGCAATTGTGTGATTTTTAAGCCTGCCCCGGAGGCCATTTTGGTCGGCTGGGAGTTAGCAAAGCTATTTTGGCAGGCAGGGGTAAGCCCCAAGGTTCTCCAATTCCTCGTCTGCAATGACGATCCGGAAGGGAGCCGCTTGATTCAGGATCCATCCCTTGCTGCTGTTGTCTTGACCGGATCAACGGAAACAGCCAAGCATTTTCTTAAACTGAAGCCTGCGCTCGATCTAGTGGCAGAGACGGGCGGCAAAAATACAATGGTCATTTCCGCCTTAGCGGACCGCGACCTGGCTATTAAAGACCTTCTCCATTCAGCCTTCAGCTATGCAGGTCAAAAATGCAGCGCCTGTAGTCTGGGTATTCTGGAAGCAGAAGTTTATGATGATCCTCATTTTATGAAGCAGCTTAAAGAGGCGGCAGCAAGCTTAAGTGTCGGATCCCCATGGGAGCGCAAGACGAGAGTAAATCCTTTGATCCGTCCAGCATCCGGCGCCTTGTTAAGGGGACTGACAACGCTAGAGGAGGGGGAAAGCTGGCTTTTAAAGCCCATGCAGGATCTGGACAATCCTCACCTTTGGACACCGGGGATTAAGCTTTGCGTGCGGCCAGGAAGCTTTACTTATCTCAATGAATTATTCGGCCCTGTGCTAGGGC
>JAJTHR010000302.1 GCA_021298935.1 Parachlamydia sp.
ATCATGTTTTTGGTTATCTGAAAACTTCATGCCAAGGATGTTAGCAATATGCTTAGTAAGAGTGAAGAGAAAATAAAGAAAATTATTTATCACCTCGCCTCGTTTGCGTAGCAAATGGGCGAGGTGGTGAATAGTCACAAATTAGGCTACCGTGATAATTTTACCGAAGAAGAAAGAGAGTTATTTTTTGAAAATCTATTGAAAGACCCTTCTATAAATTTTCAAATGACCAGCAAAATGTGGATTCATCAGCTTAAGACACCGCTTGAACTTCTGGAGAGCTGGAAAAACTACTCTTTAAGGGGGCTTGCAGACAAAATTGCGTGTCCTACCCTTGTCATTGACAATGAAAGTGAAACATATAGCAAGGGACAAGCCCAACAACTCTATGATCATCTGACCTGCCCAAAAACTTTTCAAATTCTTAAAAAAATAGAGGGAGCGGACCGCCATTGCAGTGCGGGAGCCTACTCCTATTTAAACGAAACCCTATTTAATTGGCTTACCAATGTAGGAATAAGACCCTAAGCATTTCTTTCGCAGGAGCAGAATGACGAGGAGATTGGATTTTATCGGACGCCTGATAAAAAATATCTTCAAAAAACAAATAGACATTGTTAGCCCAAGAAACTAAATTAGCAAAGGCTTCAGGAAAAAAGATGTAGATCAGAAAAAATATTAGTCCAAACAAGAAGAAATTAAAGATAAAACGCAGCATCATTGCCCCCTTATTCGTATCAATTCCATTATAATATAAAATTATTTTCAAAAAAACAAAAGAAAAAAAATCTGATAAATATTTTTTAAAAATATATAAAATAAAAACTCTTTTCATCCTCTTCTTTTCATAAATTAATATATACCATTTTATGTCAAATGAGTAGATAAGGACTTAAATCGTTCAGATCAAAAGAGCTGGAAAGATATCCTGGAAGATGTTATCTATTTGAAAACATCTCTAACAGTCGAGTTATGCCTGCTTATGAAAAAGACTGTCTTTCGACTTCTTTTTATCTTTCTTTCTTTTGTCTCCGGATTCATGCTTTTAAGCTTTTTAATGGCCCCTCCTTTACTTAATTATGCAGAACAGGAGCGTCATAAAGAGGGAAAAACATTTTGGGAATGGCTCTCCCCCCATGGCCCCCTCTATATTCATTACGAGGAAAAAGGTAGTGGTGACGAACATGTCATTTTAGTGCATGGGTTCCGTCTAAATACTTACACATGGAGACATTTAGCCACTCCTCTAGCTGATGAAGGCTATCATGTCTGGGCAATCGACCTATTGGGCTTTGGATTAAGCGATAAACCCAATCACATTCCCTACCATCCCGATTTTTTCCTCGCGCAAATTGAAGCTTTTATGCTGGAAAAAAACATCCCTTCCGCTCACTTGATCGGCAATTCATTGGGAGGAGGGCTCGTCTTAAATTTTACCGTTAATATTCCCGACAAAGTTAAATCTTTAGTTCTCATTGGCGCGCTTGGCTATCCACTCGACTTACCTTATTATTTGGAAATCAGTCGCCATTTTAGCCCGCTTTGGGCTCCTTTTTTAGGTAATTTTGGAGTAAGGGAAAGCCTTAAACGGGTGGTTTATGATCCCAAAAACGTATCAGAAGAACAGGTGGCTGCCTATGCCCTCCCATACCGTTTCCCCGGAGGTATGCAGTCCTCTCTGCTTACTTTACAACAATTTGACAAAAAGCGTTTGGTTGATTTAAGCCAGCAATATCGTCTGGTGGAACAGCCTGCGTTAATCGTGTGGGGCCTTGAAGACCGCCTACTCCCCACCGATCATTTTCACCAGTTTACAACTGACCTCAAGCAAAATGAATCTTTGCTCATCCCTGAATGCGGCCATCTTCCGCATGAAGAAAAACCCGAAATTGTGACTGAAGCAGTCAAAAATTTCCTTAAAAAGCAATCCTTTAAATCAATCACTCACCTTTTATTCATCTGCTCCTTGTGCGTATGGTGAGTCAATCATATCGATACCAAATTAAATACTTCGGTCTATTCAAAAAATGGGGCATTTGGGTAATATTCAAGTCATTCAACCAATGAGGTCGTAAATGATTAGATTTGCCTTCAGTTTTTTAACGATTGCAACTTGGCTGCTTCATTGCCTAAACCCTTTACATGCGACGGAGAATCAAATGGCCAAAAACCCTATTGCTATCATCGAAACAAACCAAGGAACAATCGAAGTGATTCTGCGCCCGGACATTGCTCCGAAAGCAACTGAAAATTTTATTTCTCATGCCAAAAATGGTTACTATGAGGGTATCATTTTTCACCGTGTCATCCCAGGCTTCATGATTCAAGGGGGCGATCCGACAGGAACAGGAAGAGGCGGCGAATCTGTCTGGAAAAGTCCGTTTGAAGATGAGTTTTCTGAAAATATGCATTTCGATCACCCGGGATTGCTTGCAATGGCAAACTCCGGTCCTAAGACCAATGGCAGCCAATTTTTTATTACGACTGCCCCCACCCCTTGGTTAAATAACAAACATACGATTTTTGGCGAAGTGGTCCGTGGCTATGACATTGTTCAAAAAATTGAAAAAACAAAAACAGGTGTTGCCGACCGCCCTGTACAAGAACAAAAAATTATTAAAGTCACAATTAAAGACGAAAAATAATTCATAGTCTGGTCAGCAATTTCTGCTGGAATTCTGGATGAAAGGTCTACCACAGAGCCCGCAGAGCACACAGAGTGAGAACTTGCCCCCTCCTCTGTGCTCTCTGCGGGCTCCGTGGTAGTATTGTTGTCAAAGTCTGAGGTAAATTTTATGAACTATTTTACTAGTGGGTCAATTGCCATGCTTAAGCCTAATCTATATAATCATGGCAATTGACCCACTAGTTCTTTATTTGAAAATTTAGCTTCATTTGCGTAAAAAATTCATCCAGACTATCCAGCCATTCACTTGACACCAGATCTTTTTCAGCCAACTCAATCTGCTCGACAGCACTTTTTTCCATTTCCCGGCATAATTGCGTGACTCTTAAGTACCCATAAGATCCTGCACTACCTGCAATTTTATGGATCTCATTTTTAAAGACAGTCAGATGATCAATCGATGGTTTTTTTTGAATGTTTAGTATCTGTTCTTCCAATCGTTCAATTTTTTCCGGTATGAGCGAGTTATAACGGGTCATTAGATCTTCATAAAGTTTCTCTTCCCCTTCCCCTTCGACTTTTTCAGGAGAATCGCATAAATATTTAAGCAGTATTCTTAATTCATCGGGATTAATGGGCTTATCAATTACATATTCCACTTTTAAATTTTCTTTTAAATTACGAAAACTGCCTGCATCCTGGTAAATTCTTGATAAAAAAACAATGGGTTTCCAAATTGCCTTTTCCTCCCTCATCCACTTCACTAATTCGAATCCCGAACCATCCGGTAAATGGCCATCGATGAGGTAGGCGGTGTATTTCGCTTCATTTTCTATCTTTTCCTTCCCCTCTTTAATTGAGGAAGCCACATGGATTTCAATATTTTGTTTTTTTGCAATTCTTCGTAAATAATGGCAAAAATCAGGATCATCATCCACGCATAGCAAATGAATTTGAGCTCTCTTTTTTGTAAAAAACAAGGTGATTTTAGTTGCTTGAATTTGCTTCCATTTTTTATTAAAAAAAGACAGCATAAAAATTTAACCTCCAAGAAAATTAGTGGCCATGACTTCGGGTTAAAATGACATTTATACAATAGAAAGGTTTAATGCAAGTGTCCCGTTTTCTCAAAGAAAGTTTCGGCATTAAAAATTTCCTTAGACGCCACTGGCCTGCTCTCCTAATATTTTTTTTTGGGCTGCTTCTTACAGGTGCTCTCTTATTATTCTATAAACAAGTGAATGAAAAATTCACTTCGAATGAATTTCATCGCATTGCAGATGTCAGGCTTTTAAATATTTTCAAAAATATTGAAGAAACGATCGATCCAGTTAATTATATAAAAAACTTATATCAAAACTTTAATAATATCAATGAAACACAATTTTTCAATCTTATAAATACAACAGCCAATTCATACACAAACATTGCTTTAATAGGTGTTATTAACAAAAACACATTGAATTTCCCACTAGTTAAAAAAAGCCCACTTTCATTTGTTTCATCAACAAATACAAATAAAAAAATTTTAAAGATCGATCATTTTATCAGCCAATCAAAAACTCCCTTTTATTTTGACCTAAATGCATATCCTTTATTTTTACATACCTATACAAAAGCATCTTCTTCCAGTTTCCTTAACTCCTCAGAAGCTTTCCTATTTTTTCAAAATCGATGGAAAAAGGGGTTTCTTTTAATGACTGCCCTTCACCCTCGAGCTTTACCCTTAAACACAAAAGGGGTCTTATTTGCAGTGGGTGATTTTGAAAAAATTGTAAGGGGTGATTATTTCCCTTCCTACGAACTGAATGTGAGTATCCGCGATATAGTTTCAGGTCATGCCCTTTACACAATGCACCCCTTAAACCAAAAAAATAGAAAATTATGGTTTCTTGAAAGGACCATTCAGGTAGGAGACCGCTTTTGGGTCATCGAAATAACTGCTCCCCTTACCCCTTATTTTGATACCGTCCCCTTTTGGATTATTCTTTTAGCTGGATTACTGCTCTCAAGCTTAGCCGCCTTTTACTCATTTACGGAAAATAATCGCGATTATGTGTTTAAAGAAGAAGTACTAAAGCAAACAGAGGAATTGGCAGATATTAATCATCTCTTGCAAATGGAAGTGCATGAAAGGCAACGCATTGAAGAAATTAATATCCATCAACAACGTTTATTGCAAAGAAGGCATGAAGCGCTTGTGCATTTAACAAAATTAACCTCTTCTGAATTGCAAAAAGTCATTTATGAAATCCTATTGAAAACAGCCAGCATTTTTCTTGTCGAGCGCACGAGTGTATGGTTTTATGATGAACATAACGATGAGGCAATTCTTTCGTGCACCGGGCTTTATGAATTTTCATCCAATTCTTTTACAAATGACATCCAATTAAGTTCAAAAGAATTTCCCAAGTATTTTAGCTTGCTTGGACAACACACCCACATGATTTTCCCATCAAAAGAACATCCTGCTACCACAGAAGAACTACAACCCTATCTTTCCACTTTTAAAGTCCTCTCAAAGCTTGATATCCCGATTCTCTTCCAGGATAAACTGATGGGTATCTTATCGTGCGAAGAAACGCGCAGGCCCAGAGAATGGCTGCTTGAAGATCGTTACTTTGGTCAAAACATCGCAGATATTATATCGATCATGATTGAACAGGCAGCGAGGCGGAAAGCCGAAAAAGCCTTGCAGGAAAGTGAAGAGCGTTTAAGGCTGCTTACCCAAAAATCGATTGATGCCATTGCGACGATGGATCATAAAGGTAAGATCCTTTCCTGGAATGAAGGGGCGGAAAAAATGTTTGATTACACGGAAAACGAAATCGTTGGGCGCCCTATCGATAGCATCCTTCCCTACCAGGATGTCCTTAAATTGCAGGCGAGCATGAAACCCATTGAATTAAGCGCACGGGATAAATCAGGCCACATTTTTCCGGTTGAAATTTCCCACACACGCTGGAAAAGCGGAGTCGAATACTTTGAAACTTTTATTTTAAGAGATATTACAGAAAGAAAAGAACATGAAAAGCGCCTAATTAAAGCCATGCAGGAAGCAAAACAGGCTAATACTACCAAGAATGAATTTCTAACAACTATTTCCCATGAATTAAGAACTCCTTTAAATGCCATTATTGGCTTTACGGAAATCATGTTATTGGGTGTCGATGGTCCATTGACAGAGCAGCAAACCTCCAGCTTGAAAAAAGTGGAAAAATCATCCTTTCATTTGCTAAGTCTTATTAATGACATTTTAGAACTTTCTAAAATGGAAGCAAAAAAAATGAAGCTAAAACTCAGCACTGAAAATATCGTCGAAATTTTAGTCTCATCGATTGATGAAATTCGCCCTCTTGCCGATAAGAAAAATTTAAAGATTGACCTGGTTTTAGATAAAGCTTATTTATTAATTGAAATTGATCCTACTAAAATTAAGCAGGTATTATTAAATTTATTAGGAAATGCAGTTAAATTTACTGAACAAGGGACTATTCAAATCCGATTAATCAGCCATCCAAAAGAAATTGAAATTCAAGTCTCAGACACGGGGATTGGACTCTCCAATGAAGAAATAAAAAAACTATTTAAACCTTTTTCCCAGGCAGATAGTTCAATTAGCCGCAAATATGGAGGAACAGGCCTTGGTTTAGCCATTTCAAAGAAAATTGTGCAGCAGCATCAGGGCAGCATTTATGTGATTAGCCAAAAGGGAGCAGGGAGCACTTTTGTCGTTAAAATCCCCAAGCGGAGGGGGAAATGAAAAACAAGCAAATTTTGATCGTTGAAGATAATGAAGATAATAGTTTGATCGTTGAAAAAATTTTAAATCATTATGGCTATCAGACAACGGTATCTTTTCATGGAAAGGCGGCTATGTTTTATTGTGAAACGCATCTTCCCGATTTGATCCTAATGGATTTATCCTTGCCGGACATGGATGGTATAGAACTCACACGCCAATTAAGAAAGCTGCCCAACTTTGAAAAAATCCCCATTATTGCACTGACGGCGCATGCCATGAGCGATTTTCTGGCAGCCTCGCAAAAAGCCGGACTGAACGATTATTTGACAAAGCCCTTTCTTCCAACAGATCTTATAAATTTAGTTAAAAAATACCTGGAGTAAAAAATGGCCAACTTTAGGAATATTTTTACTGTACTTCTTATTTTCTGCTGTATTCCTCTTCTCTATGCAGCCAAGGCAAAAAAAGAAGCAATTGACATTGGTTTGGGGAACCCGCAGAGTCCGTTAAAATTTTACGTTATATCGGATTGGTTTTGTCAATCGTGCAAGAAGGCAGAACCGCAAATTGAAGAAGTCTATGAAGCATTCAGAACAAGGGCCGGATTTTATTTTATTGACTATGCCCTTCATCAGGAAACTGCCAATTACTCCCCTTACCATCTTTCTTTTCTGCTTAATGAAAAAGAGGACTATCTAAAAGCACGCCGCGCATTAAATGAATTGTCTGAAAGTAAGCAGTCGCCGACTGAACAGGATATCGTCCGACTGGCAAAAGAGAATCATCTTTATTATAAGCCCCTTCCTTATGAACAAGTAAAGAAAGGAAGCGATTTTTTTGAAAAAATAAGAAAGCAATATAAAGTGTCAAGGACCCCGACGCTTGTCGTTGTCGATACTGCCTCCGGACACTATGAAGAACTAGCGGGCAGCGAAATCAGCGTTGCAAATGTGAGCCAAGCTTTGCAACAAATGATGGAAAAGGGAAAGAAAAAGAAAGCTTGGTACAAATTTTGGTAATTCAAATGTTTAAACTTAAGATAACTCTCGACTTAGTTCCATAGACCTTTACCTGATAGCCGAGGATATTGGCCAAGGAATCAGCAAGCGAGATACTAAGCCTAGAGGCTCCCTTGATCTCTTCAAGGGGCAATTCATTTCCATTCATTTCCCCATCATGATCTGAGTAGCTGCCTATTGTAATTGCTTTAGGCAAAAATGAGTCAGGGTGGCATTTAACACGGATCATTAGAAGCCCTGTATTGGGCTGCAGTGCAGCCGCCTGCAATAGATTTAAAAGAATATCCTTAAATTTATCATAATGGGTATTGAAAGACTTTATTTCAAAAGGCACTTCAGCCTGCACTTTAATTTCCCCGTCACTCATCTTCCAATTAAATTCAAATTCTTTAATGATTTTTCGCATAAAATCGCTTAAATTTACCGTTTCATTTCCATTTACGGCCTGCAAATGAGCTGAATTTTTATTGAAATCAACAATACGGTTTGTCAAATCGAGTAGTCGACGTGCTTGGGAGCCAATTTCAGAAATGGCATTCTGTTCCCTTAATTCATATGCCGGAATTTTACTTAACAAACTGGCATTTTTAACGATTGAAGTAAGCGGAGGCTTAAAATCATGTCCAAGGCTTGCAATGAATTTGTTTCGTGAAAGGTAGGCGGCCTCTACGGCTTCCTTAGCATTATTTAGGTTTTTTTTCCATTGTTTAGCTTCGGTTTGATCCATGAGTAGAAATAAATAACCTGTCACCTCTCCCTCATTATTTTTTAAAACGCTGACTGTTTGGCTACAGGGAATAATGCTCCCATCCTTGGCTCTCAGTAAATACTCTCCGTTTCCTGACAGGAAAGCTTTAATCAAGTTTAAAAAGGCGTTAAAAGAGATTGAATCGACCTGGCCAAAACCAGTTAATTTATGCTTTAAGCTTCCCTGATCATAAAAATTAAGGATGCTTTTATCGATGGCCTCATCCAATGGACAATTCAACAGCATGCCCGCTTTCTTATTCATTCCCTGGATGCTTCCCCGATCATCAGTCCTTATAATCCCCTGCTCAGCATTTTCAAATACTGCCTGGTACACGTGTGACGTATAATCAAGCGCCTTGGTCATTTTATCTAACCGTTTTGTATCTCGGTAAAAAAGATAGGAATAGAGGCCGATCAGGAAATTTATAAAAAAAATGCTGAATAATATCCCCCACACTGTTTGCCGCGCACGTGTATCGATTTCCTGCTGCACTTGGCTGAGCTTTAAATCTGCCGTAGAAATCAGTTGTGCCGCAATACTACGTATATTATCCATGATCCGCTTGCCTGCATCCTGATTGAGTGCCTGCCCTTCTAAATCTTTTTTACCCAATTTAATCTGCATGATATCCTGGCTCATCAGATTCAATTTTATTTTAACTAGTCTTTCAAACTCATTAAAAAGGGGTGTCTGATTATAGGAGCTCGCTGCATCCCTTACCTTAAGCATATAGTTATCAAGGCTTTTAAGGGCCGTATAGTAGGGCTCGAGATAATCATCTCTTTTTGCAATCAGATACCCCCTCTGGCCAAGTTCTGCATCCTTTAAGCTGGAAAGAAGCTGCAATAAGTAATACTGCTGGGTAAAAATGATGCGGCGCGTTTCATAGCCTTTAAGTAAGTCCTTAAAAGCAAAATAGGCAAACGTGCTTATCGCTAATACGCTTAAAATGCCGAGCAGGATGCCTGCGATATATTTTTTTCTCATTTTCCACTTTCCATAGCTGCATTAATCCTTTCACTTTCAATCAAAATTTGTTTGACGTAGTAAAAAAAAACAAAATAGCGCTCCACATGATTCAGACTGTATTTTCTAATGACCCTTGTTTCCCGAAATCTATGCAATTCAACCCCTAGCCTCTCTTTCAATTCGGCAAGGCGGGTAAAATCATAGCTGGATGTGTCGGATTTGAATTTTTCCACTAAATCCTTAAACATGCTGTCAATTTCGCTGCAAAGCTTCTTTACCTCTTCCCTTAATTCGGTGTCAAAAACCTCTTGGAGGCTTAAATTGAAGACATCATTTATTTCTCTGACACTCTCCCACAAGCGCTCCACATTGCTTAAAATATCAACCCATTTAGACATGGAATCAAACCCGAAAAAAAACTCGACTTTGCTCTCTTCCATTGCAAAGTTCACCTCGCTGAAAGCCTGATTGATTTCTACAATCAAGTTGTCAGAAGCTAACTTGTGGATCTCCATTTTTTCAGTTGAGATTTCAGGAAAGGTTAGAGCATGCTCGAAGTACTGGCGCACCAGATCTATGATACCCCCTAATTTATTTCGCATTGTCGAGAGGGCTTGAGAGGGCCAAAGTGCCTGTGCGACAAACACTGCCACGCCAAGCCCAAGGCACGTATCTAAAAAGCGGAACGCGGCGTAGCTCCAGGGGCTAAGCGATGAGTCAAGCCCCCATGGGATAATGACAACTGCAACAGAAAGGGCGGTCATGCGATAATTTTCTTCGATTCCTAAAAGAAAACACAAAAAGACGGCGCTAAAGATGGCTAAACCCAAAATCAAAGGATGGGCTCCTCCGAAATGGGCAAAAAAAGCGCCCATCAGGGAACCGATCAAAACGCCTAAAAAACGGTTCCAGACGGCTTTGTAGGTTCCTCCTAGGGTCGGCTGCAATGCGAAAATAGAGGCGACGACGCACCAAATCCCACTCACAAATGGATCCGGATGCTTAATGACACGGTCCAGTTCATGGCAAATTGCGAGGCTTAGCAATGCAGCAATGCTCGTCTTTAATGCCAGTTTGATCGATGTATCAATTTTCAAGATACTGCTCTCCCACATTTTCTTAAATTATTCAATATATTATTACTAATAAAAGATACAATTGTTTATAAATGTATTTGGAGCTAGCACAGTTTTATGAAGCTGAGGAGTCAGATCGTGACAAGTAAAGAAAATGCGGTTATATCGCGTGATAAAATTCTTAAATCCCGAGAAAAACAAAAAGAGGGTGAAATATCAATCGAAGTCATGGCTAAACATATTGCACAACTGAAGCGACCCATGCCCCCACCCTACTCTAATCCTTTTAATGGGAATTCTTTATATTAACTCATTTGACCCCTCTTTGAGAGTAGCTTTTTGCCGTTAAAAAATTCTTTGGAATGATAAAAATAACCTCCTTGAAAAATTTATTACCCGCAGCTTGCTTCTCTCTCAAAGAGGAATTTAAAATGGTCAAATTCAAGTTTAAAAAGTTGCTCCAATTCCCTTCTTTTGATTATATCAAAATTGAATAGGCTTTTATTAAAAGGAGGTCCTCATGAAACAAAATACTTTCTATGACACGTTTGTTGATCTTTTAAGGGATTTGTTTGATGCTGAAAATCAAATTGTTGAAGCTTTGCCAAAAATGATCAAAAGCGCTTCACATACTGAATTAAAAGAAGCGCTTTCGGAGCATTTAGATGAAACAAAAAATCAAGTGCAACGCTTAAAGAAAGTCTTTAAAATGCTGAATGAAAATCCAACAGGCGTACCTTGTCCTGCCATGGCTGGCTTGCTGGAAGAAGCAGAGGAACATGTCTCTAAGCCCGCTAGTCCTTCGGTTAAAGATGCAAATATCATTATTTGCTGCCAAAAAGTAGAGCATTATGAAATTTCAAGCTATGGATCAGCTAGAGCGCTGGCTAGACATTTGAATGAAAATAATGAAAGGGCCGGTGTGGATTTTGATGAAATTGCAGACATCCTGCAAGCGACATTGGATGAAGAAAGCATTGCAGATGAGAAACTTACAGATATCGCTGAAGGAGGCTTCTTTAGCCTGGGAATTAATGACGAAGCTGAAAGCGAGTCCCAAACGCCTAAAAAAAGACGTACAAAGTAAAGAATTCATTTATACCACGCGCGGATAGGTCTTTAAATTTTTCATCGGCATCTTTTGCGTCCCAGCTCATTGCTCGATCTTGCAAACTTATCCAAGTTTGCTGCGATCTCCGCAATGTACTGGGACATAAAATCTCGCCGCCAAA
>JAJTHR010000361.1 GCA_021298935.1 Parachlamydia sp.
AAAGTTTGAAGAAGGCTTCAAGGTACTACCAAAACGTTGGATTGTTGAAAGAACGTTTGCTTGGATGAGTAAATATCGCAGACTATCAAAAGACTATGAGTATTTTTCATCAACAACCGAATCTATGATGTATATCTCAATCTCTAGACTGATGTTAAGGAGAAATTAAGGTTTTGGGACACGCTCTTAAATGGTTAAAATTCTGGAGAATAGTAATTGATTAAGATGAAATCATGCAAATCCAACTGCAGTTTTTCAAACGCCTTAATCACCTGGCCCCGTTCTACCCGGTCAACCCCGCAGTGCCCCCTTAGGGAAATGAGAAGAGGATTGTCTTCTGCCTTTAAAACGATTGGAGCAGCAAAAAGGTAGGCTGCCAATGCAATTTTTATTTTGTTAACCATTCATTTTCTCATTTTTCAAAATTTGTCTTAAGACGTAAGGAAGAATTCCGCCGTTGCGAAAATATTCCACTTCAATCGCCGTTTCAAGTCTTGCCACAACGCTCACTTGGCGGCTTCCGGCTTCGCTATCTATTTGAAGAATCATTTTTTGGTTGGGACTTAACCCCCTTTCAACTCCAATGATTGAAAAAAGCTCATCCCCTGTAACCCCTAAGCTTTCCCAAGCCTGGTCATCCAGGAATTCTAAAGGCAGGACACCCATCCCTATCAAGTTGCTGCGATGGATGCGTTCAAAACTGCGTGCCACTACGCATTTCACTCCCAGCAAGGCTGTGCCCTTAGCTGCCCAATCGCGTGAACTTCCCATGCCATAATCTTTTCCTGCTAAAACAATCAACGGAACCCCCCTCTCAGCATAAATTTGGGCGGCCTCAAAGATGGAGATTTCCTCCTGATCAGGCATGATTGTTGTAAAGCCACCCTCTTTATCTTCCACCATGCGGTTGCGCAGGCGGACATTGGCAAATGTTCCACGCATCATCACTTCATGATTGCCCCGTCTGCTCCCGTAGCTGTTAAAATCCTTTTCAGCAACGCCGAGCGAAAGGAGGTATTGCCCGGCCGGCGAATCAGCTTTAAAGCCCCCGGCCGGTGAAATATGGTCCGTTGTGACAGAATCGCCAAAAAGGGCCAGCGGCCGCATATTTTTTAGTTCATTGACTGCGGGAAGAGTAAGGTCGAATCCGGCAAAGTAGGGGGGCTTTTGAATATACGTGCTAAGGGAATCCCATTGGTACTGAGCTCCTCCCTTCGTCGGGATTTCTTCCCAGACAGGATTATCGCTCAGGATGTTGGCATACCGTGCCTTAAACATTTCAGGCTTGACGCTTTTCTCCACCGTCTCCTGAATTTCTTGGTTTGACGGCCAGATGTCCCTTAAAAAAACAGGGTTTCCATCCTGGCCTATTCCAAGAGGTTCTTTATCCATGTTTATATTGACCCTTCCTGCTAAGGCATAAGCGACAACAAGGGGGGGCGACATTAAAAAGTTGGCTTTAACCGAGCCATGGATGCGTGCCTCAAAATTCCGGTTGCCGCTTAAAACGCTTGCTGTGATGATGTCAAAGTGCTTGATCGCCTTCTCGATTTTTTCATCCAAAGGTCCGCTATTTCCGATGCAAGTGGTGCATCCGTAAGCGACGAGATGAAATCCTAAATCATCCAGATACCTTTGCAGATCCGTGCGCTCTAAATAGTCTGTCACTACGCGTGAGCCGGGCGCGAGACTCGTTTTGATCATTGGATTGACCTTGAGACCTTTTTCGACAGCCTTTTTGGCAAGCAATCCCGCTGCAAGCATGACGCTTGGGTTGCTTGTATTAGTGCAGCTTGTAATGGCCGCGATGACAATGGAGCCATGTGTCAGCATGATTTTGCTATCCAGCACTTGAGTATACCCAGGATTTGCCACGGGTGGGGTGAGCGGCCGGTTTGTCACCATCTCCGCTTCGCTCCAGGGCTGCTGGCGCGTCCCTCTTTCAAATATTGAAGTCCCTCCCCATTCATGGGGGTGATTCAAAGAAAACATTCCACCTGAATGGACGCAAATGCGCGGCGCTCCCTCTCCGTCTTTTCCGTATCCTCCTTCTGACAACGGGGCATTAATCAAACCATCGAATCGCTCCTTGACTTTATCCAGCTCGATGCGATCCTGGGGCCTCTTGGGACCCGACACGCAAGGCCCGACGTGATTTAAGTCAAGATCCAGCTCCTTTGTATAGGTGACTTCCCCTTTTTTCGGGATGCCGAACATTGCTTGGGCCTGAAAATAACTTTGAATGAGTTGTATGTGCTTTTCCTCTCTTCCGGTCAGGCGTAAATAATCGATTGTTTTTTCGTCGACTGGGAAAAAACCGATTGTCGCTCCATATTCGGGAGCCATGTTGCCGATCGTTGCCCGATCAGCTACAGATAGGCTGGAAGCCCCTTCGCCAAAAAATTCAACAAACTTTCCAACCACTTTTTCTTTTCTCAGCATCTCGGTAATTCTGAGCGTCAAATCAGTGGCAGTCACACCCTCTTTCAGCCTTCCGCTTAAGTGGACGCCGATCACTTCGGGAGTTTGTATAAAAACCGGCTGCCCCAGCATCGCAGCTTCTGCCTCAATCCCCCCGACACCCCATCCAAGAACCCCGAGGCCATTAATCATCGTCGTATGCGAATCGGTTCCCACAAGCGAGTCGGGAAAGACCAATGCATAGCCATCCTTTTTTTCCTGAACGACAACGGAAGCGATATTTTCCAGATTGACCTGATGGACAATTCCGATTCCTGAGGGAACGACTTTAAACGTTTGATAAGCCCCCTGACCCCATTTTAAGAATGAATACCTTTCCCGGTTACGTTCAAACTCTACTTTTAAATTAAATAAAAACGCTTCATCCGAACCCGCTTTATCTACTTGGACGGAATGATCAATCACCAAATCAACCGGCACGCCAGGCTCAATTTTTTTAGGATCGGACCCTAAATCGGCCACTGCATCACGCATAGCGGCCAAATCAACAAGCAGGGGAACGCCCGTGAAATCCTGCAAAATCACCCTTGAAACAACAAAGGGAACATCCCCCTCTTCCGGCTTCTCACCCTGCCACTTTGCAAGTCTTCGAATATCATTTTCTGTGATACGCAGGCCATCGCAATTGCGGAGCATGGACTCTAGCATGATCCGAAGAGAAACCGGAAGCTTTCTAATCGAGGCGATCCTCTGCTCTTCTAACCTCGGTAAGGAATAATAATAAACAGCAGGCTGCAGCTCCTGCAAGGTATTGAATGGATTAATAGGCGGTTGCATAAGCCATCTTGGGTGATATTTTTTTTATTTCTGATTGAATAAAAAAGTTTCTATTTGATATCAATAGAAATTATGAAAAAGAATATTGGTCTTAATGACCGCTTCATCCGTTTAAGCATTGCCATTTTTCTGCTTTTAATTGCAGTCTATCAAACATCATGGGTTTTCTTTTTTGCAGGCCTATTTGTACTCTTTGAAGCCACTTTCAGCTGGTGCCTGTTCTACCAGATGATCGGTAAAAACAGCTGCCCTAATCCTCGCAAAAAGTGACTATGTTTATGAAAAAATTGTTCTCCTTGACACTCCTCATAATCGGTATTGCACATGCGGATGTGAATCAGACAGACACGATCAGCCCCATTTTCCCTGAAAGCTCCCTTCCCTTCCGAGTCAGTATTGAACAGGCTGATTTTTCTCTTCCGGCTGGGATCCATTCGGGCGCGTTCGGCAGCCACCAGGGAAAATGGCTTTTTATCGCCGGACGTACAAATGGTTTGCATGGTTTTAACGACAATACGAATAACTTTCCTCCGGAAGAGCAGAACCAAACGGTCTACGTCGTCGATCCCGTAAAGAAGAGAGTCTTTAGCAGAGGACTTAGCGACCCTTCTTCTGATTTGAATGCTCGCCAAATCGACTTTTTGTCAGTGACAAGCCCGCAATTTTTTCAAGAAGGTGAGACGCTTTATATCACAGGCGGTTATGGGGTGGATTCCTCCACGGGCCTCTTTTCAACCAAACCTGTGCTGACAGCCATCGATTTGCCAAGCCTGATCCATTGGGTTGTCAAAGGAAAAGGATCGGCGTCTCATTGCATTGAACAATATATCGACCCTCAATTTCAAGTGACAGGGGGATTGATGGGCCGCATTGACGACCACCCTTTTCTCCTGATCTTCGGCCAAAATTTTCAAGGATATTATGTCCCAGGTTCAAATGGGGATTATACCCGCCAGGTGCGCCGCTTTAAAATCAAAGAAAACTGCCATTTAAGCGCCGTCTTTTTAAAGCCAAAGCCTGTTTTGCCCGATCCCGCTTATCGCCGCAGGGACTTGAATGTCGTTCCCATGCTCTTTTACAAAAGTAAAGGGTGGGAAGCCGGCTGGGTCGCTCTTTCCGGGGTATTTACTGAACAAGGGGGGATTTGGACAATTCCTATAGAAATTGACAAGAATGGCAAATCGACCATGGCATCGCCGCTTGATCCTCAAGCATTCAGACAGGGGATGAACAATTATACCAGCGCCGCATTCGGCCTTTTTTCAAGGAAGGAAAAAACAGTCTACACAGTGCTGCTTGGAGGGATTACATTCGGCTACTTTGACAATGGCGTCTTTCAAACCGATTATTTGTTTCCCTTTACTAACCAAGTCACCACGGTTAGCAGAAATCATAAGGGGCAATACCGGCAGTATTTCATGAGCGCTGCCTATCCACTTATCCTATCCACCGCTTCAAACCCGGGCAATCCCCTTTTATTTGGAGCGGGCGCGCAGTTTGTTCCGAATCCCGATTTGAAAACAACAGAAAATGGGTTGTATACCCTGGATTGCTTATGCGGACGAGTGTTGGCTGGCTACATCGTAGGGGGCATCCAAAGTACCTTGCCGAATACCAATACAGAATCGGATACAGCAGCCTCGCCCTATATCTTTAAAGTCTATTTGAAGGCCTATCGATAAATTTAGATAGGGAGCTCGATGATGAATTCAGACCCTTTTCCAGGCTCACTTTTAACTGAAATTTTTCCATGATGCTCTTCGATAATCCCTTTTGTAATCAACAGCCCAAGACCTGATCCGACTCCCTCACCTTTGGTTGTAAAGAAGGGTTGGAAGAGGCGGGATAACACTTCCTGGCTCATTCCACTACCCGAATCTAGAATTGAAATTCCAATACTTTTCTCATCAATTTGATAGGTTTTTATCTTGATTGTCCCTTCATTGGGGATGGCATCCATGGCATTGGCCAGTAAATTCATTAGCACCTGATTAATTTTACTGGGATAGCCATCTAGAGCTGGAAGATCTCCATATTCTTTTTCAATCGTAATGCGATTTTTGTGTTTGCTCTTAAGAAGGGCCAGAGTCGTTTCAATTTTATCATGTAAGTTGTATTTTTTCTTTCCCTTCTCCTCCGCATAGGTAAAGGAACGAAGATCCTTGATAATCTCTAATGTGCGGTTGGAGCCATCACTGATACTTTCGATGAGCTTTTCAATTTCAGAAATAGAAAAATCCAATTCCATTTCTGATTCAAGCTCTTTGATCCCTTGCAAATTTTTGCTAAATTCTTCATCCGCTTGTAAAGCTGCATACTTTTTATAAATCAGAATTAAATCTTCAATATCTTGTTTGAGGGGTTGAATGCTTGAAGCAATAAAATTAATGGGATTGTTGATTTCATGGGCAATCGCGACTGTCAAAGTTCCAATGGCCGCCAGTTTTTCGGTTTTGATAAAGTTTTCGAGTATGCGTATCTGCGGGGTAATATTAATGATTTGCAAAAAAGCGCCTTTAAAATCATCTTGTATAAGCGGGGAAATAAAGAGGTCGTAATAAAGAGAATTTTGGTCGGATTGAGCAATGATTTTTTCTATTTTCTTTTTAATATCCTCTTCGATGCTTTGGCGAATTTCGTCTAAATAAGGGATTAAACAAGGATAAGCATCCTTCAAATGACTCCCTTCACTTTCTCCTAAAAGGATATCTAAATTTTCATTCACAATAAAAATAGGCATCGGAGCGTTATTAAACAGACGTTTGACAATCGCTCCAAATATTTTGTCTGTTTCCATAAATGACTCTTAAATAGGAGATTTTAAGCCGATGACTTTATAAACTTTTACCTTCTCTTCTCTGCCGCGTATGGTTTGCAGCCCTAAATCTTCGGCATCAATGAGATCCTTGGTTGCCTCATAAGTTGTTTCACTGATTAGCAAACAGTTTTCCTCATCGTGTGTCAGCTCTTCGATGCGGCAGGCTACATTGACTGCATCTCCAACAGCCGTGTATTCAATTCTTTCAGATGAACCGATATTTCCCACCACTACATCTCCTGTATGAATTCCTATACCGATGGATATATTGGTATCCAATGCAAGGGGTGAATTATTGAAATCCTTAATGATCTGCAACATTTCCAAGCCGCACATGACGGCATTCGCCTGGTTATCCAATGAGGAGATAGGAGCGCCAAAAATGGATAGAATCCCATCACCTAAAAATTTATTGACAAATCCCTTATTTTTTTTAATGCAGAGACTCATGGCTGTAAAAAAGTTGTTTAGAAGTTTGACAATTTCTGCCGGGGTTAATCTCTCTGCAAGCGCGCTAAAACGCCTGATATCGCAAAATGAAATGGAAACAATGCGTCCTTCGGAATAAGTTAAATTATCATCTCCTGCAGCCAATGTTTCTTTAACGACATCTTCCGGAACATACTTTTTAAAAATGTTCAGTATGGACTGCTGCTTGGCGATTTCCTCCTGAAGATTGGCCAATAATTCACGGTTACGCCGCTCTAAATCATAGACGATAAGAGCGCCATCCAGAATTTGCTTGAGTTCCGCTTCTTCCCAAGGCTTTGTGATATACCTTAATACGCGGCCTGAGTTGATCGCCTTAATGATGGCCTCAACGTCTGAAAACCCCGTTAAAATCATACGCATGGAATCGGGATATTCGGGAATAATTGCTTCCAAAAATTGGACCCCTGTCATCTCCGGCATGCGTTGATCCGTAATGATCAAATGGACAGGTTCCCGCCTTAAAATTTCAATTCCCTCTTTAGCTGACTTCGCAGTATAGATGGTATAATGCCTGCGAAAAGCGGCTGTAAAAGAAACGAGATTGCTGGGCTCGTCATCAACGTATAGAATCACTGGTTTAGAAGGTTTCATAAATTCCCATTCTCCCTTTTAATAAAACATTACTCAAAAATTTGCCCTTTTTTAACAAAACCTAAAAAACCATCTTTTTGGGCATCCGGTAACTGTCCGGGCAAATAATGATAAAGCCACATTTTAGCTTTAATTTCCGGGTTTAACAGGCACAATTCATCATAGTGCGCATGAATGCCGCTTCTAAAGCCATCTGTTTCACAATCATGAAAAATGATATCGGCTTCTTCATAAAACTGTTTTAAGAGCTCAGGCACAAATTGGCAATCAGATGTGATAAAGACTTTTTTTCCATTTAGGGGAAAGAAAAGCCCATAACAAGGCACAAGTTTATAGTCCGAGTAAGTATGCACAGCCGATATGAGCTTAAACATCTCCCCTTGCCAAACAAACAATTGATTTTCAATCACTTCAACATCAAAATAAGTGGGCAGCGTCGCATTTAATTCCTTGATGGATTTCAATCCCCCCGATAAAACATGATTCCATAAATCATTCACGATGTCATGACTGACGTACAATTTAGGTTTTGGGATATTAGCGGCATTGAACTTGCGCATGAAAGCCAGCCATTCAAGGCCTCCTACATGGTCTGCATGTAAATGACTGACAAATACATCATCCACATCTTCACCGGAGAAGCCTTGTTCAAATAAGGAAAAGCGAATATCTGAGCCGCAATCAATTAGGAGACGACGTGAATCACTTTCTAAAAGCATGTTCGAGTGATAGTTTCCATTCCCTATTGTAAATGCTGATCCCGTACCAAGAAAAATGAGCTTCATTGAATCTTCCACTATTAAATTCAAGATCTACATTGGTTAAAAAAATCATGCAATAAATTTTTGCCATTAACAGGGTAAGTTTTTTTTAATCATCATTTAATTAACTAACCTGCTAATATATCTACTTTACTATATTGTAGGTGATTATGAAAAAACAAATTAAATTATTAATTATATTTCTGTTTTTTACTATTTCTTTATACGGCAACCCCGAAATTTATTGTTCAAAAAATATGAAGCCGCTGTTAGAGGCTATTAATCAAGTTCCGGAAGGGAAAGCCTTGCTAGATTCTATCAAAAGGGAAGGCAATTTGCATATTGTTACTCGATCGAACGAATTAGCCAAACAATTTGGGGCCTATTTTGATCCCGATAGGCGTGAAATCTGCCTATACCAGGATCCAACAGTTTCCAATGGCATGTTGATCGGATCGCTGCTTTTTGAGTTGAATAATGCCAAGGTGACAAGAAAAATCAACTTGTTAGATTCCATGGCAGCCAGTAGAAAAATCACCAAGGACCGCTATGTCGAAGCGATGGAATATTTGGAATACATGAATTCCCATTATGCGGCTCAAATAGCTGATAAAGGGATCGAGCTTGGAGTGCTTCCAAAAGATGCGAGGCTGACTACCTTTTCCACATTCAAGGAACATTACGCCATCCAAAAGAGCAGCGGCCATTCGGCACACTTTGCCCGCAATTACGACCATTTAAGCAGCGGGGGGTTCTTTAATTAAAACTTAACGACTTTTACGACAGGGTCCAAACTGAGAAAAGTTTTCCCCCTGCGCTGAGCTATTACCCCATTTGGGGTAATAGTGTCTAATTGCATAAGGTGAGTTAGTTAATGAACTTATACCATTTCCCAAAAATAAAAACATAAATTTTCTTGAGATCTTTGAGCATTTTGGTCTTTATCTTTGGGAAATGGTATTGGGTTAAAAAATGGATAAAATGACAGTGCTCTTATCGCGCCCTTTTAAGAGAAACACTCGCACAATTTTATTTTCTCCATCTAAGTCATGCTGCTTTTCAAAGGTATAAATTCTGCCCTTGCCAAATTGATCAGGTCTAGGGGGTGCACTTTCTGATAAAGCCCCATTTAATATCACTTCTCTTCCTAATTCAACGTATGCACAAACAGGAAGTTCTCCTGCTGGCACCGTACAAATGTCTTTATGCTTAAAAGAATGATAGATGGCTGAATGAGGGGAAGAAAAGGGGATAGAAAAAGGAGAAGGAGTTGGCCCAAGATGATTCCTTAAAGATTTAACAAACTTATCATCGTTTGCTTCTTCGAAATAGAGGGATCCGCCAAAAAGATTTTTGATAGCTTCGGGGTATGTACACCAGACATCATTTACCTTTTTAATCCCCTCACTACTGATAATATGGAGATAACAATCTAAAAGTCCATTATTTCTAGAGTTAAATAAACTGTTTTTTTCTGCCAAGCATTTACAAAGATTTGCACAATCATCAAAGTATTTTTTGAAGAATTCATAATAGGAGACAAATTCAGAAATGGATTCCGGCCTTCTTTTATTTTTATGGCCTAGTGCATAGAGAAGGGCTAAAAAATCAGACAAATTGACGCTGTGATTCTCTTTGTAGTTAGACGAAAGATCATATAAGCGATAAATTTCTCCAACGGACCTTTTTCTTGCAGATTCACACAAGAAAATAAAATGATCTTTATAGGTTTTTAACCTATTTTTTAGACTTTCTCACCACAAATTATCCTCGCTCCTATACTGCCACCTTGAACATTGGACACGAATTTGCGATAAATGAACGCAAAAACAAGGAGATCCAGTATGGAAGTTGGTCAAGCCAAACGTTGGACAGCATCACGAAAAATAGAGGTAGTGCTTCGTCTTTTAAGGGGG
>JAJTHR010000143.1 GCA_021298935.1 Parachlamydia sp.
AAAGCACTGAGCTAACACGCAGATTGCGAGATAAGGCGATTTATCAAATTGGCACAAGTGGCACAGGCAATCACTTTGTTGAATGGGGAGAAATGGAAATAACAGAGGAAAATAACCCATTACACCTTGCCAAAGGAGTTTACTTAGCTTTGCTTTCTCATAGTGGCTCACGTGCCGTAGGCTCTGATATTGCTAATTACTACACTGAACTTGCCATGAAACTCATGCCCGATCTTGATGCCTCAGTCAAACACTTAGCTTGGCTTCCCTTAGATTTTGGACCTGGGGAAGAATATTGGGATGCAATGCAGCTTGCTGGCAAATTTGCTTCTGCCAATCACCACGTCATTCATGAAAGAGTGGCTCAGGCAGCTGGACTGCAAGCCATTGCTGCCATAGAAAATCATCATAACTTTGCTTGGCGCGAAAAAATATTTTTAAATGGGATTGAGAAAGAGGTTATTGTTCATCGCAAAGGCGCTACACCGGCTGGAAGAGGAGTCCTTGGTATTATTCCTGGCACAATGGCAGATAAAGGATATATTGTGATAGGGAAAGGATGTGCGGAATCGCTTAATTCAGCTTCTCATGGAAGCGGACGAAAAATGAGCCGTAGAGCTGCCCAACAACAAATTTCTCAACAACAACAAATAGATTATCTTAATCAACGTGGCGTTACTTTAATCGGAGGAGGATTAGATGAAGCACCACAAGCCTACAAGCCCATTCAACAAGTAATCGAAGCTCAGCATGACATTGTAGATATTTTAGGCACTTTTCAGCCGCGTATTGTCAGAATGGCAGCTGGATAAATTAAACCTTGCTAAAATCTATCGATGAAGAGTTCAAGTTTGTGAAAAAATGACCGAAACGTGTGCTGCTAACATTCAATTTGTGTTTGAATAGATTCGAAGGAAAAATATAAAAAGTGTCAAGAGACTGTGGTTTCACTTAGTTCATAGCATTTGGCTGCTCATTACTGATTTTCTATATTATGTTATTTTTTTTTATTTAATTTAAATTTTGATGTTGATAAACTTTCATTCAATTCATTACAAATGAAAGTTGCTACCAAAATTTCTACAAAACTTCTTTTGCTATACAATGAAGATCTTTTCAAGAGATAGTCGCTCAAAACACCTAACAACACAGTAAGCTATGCCTAGTCAAGGAAAAAATTCACTACTTTTTGACCAAAGAGAAGACGAAGCAGTTTCAATTTTTCTAATTGAAGATCTTATTAAAGAATATAACAGTAAAGTGATTGAAACTCCTTCATTTCTGAGGAAAGCCCCACTAAGCCTTCGTTCCTTCGATATTAACAAAAAAAATCTCATCATTCAACCTATGTCATATGAAGAAATTAATTCTATCAAATTTTATGAGCTAAATTCAGGAGATTGGTTTCATCTCAAAAAAATATTAAGTGATCAAATAACTCCTAAGGGATTGGTAAATAATGCTCCTAATTTAGCATCCGGTGCTACTATTTTAGAAGTGGTAAATGAATTAGGTTTGAAAGGAAAAATTGAATATAAAAAAATAGGAGAAAAAATTTATGTGATACTAAAAGGGCGTGCGAAGGATCGTACAATTCTAAAAGGTACTCGTTACTTAAACACCCATCCTGATATTATCCGATTTGGTTTAGCTAAAATAAGTGTTCAAGAACTTTATAAAGTTGGTTTTAAAACTTCAATTTTGGTTTACAGCGGAATAAAAGCTATTGAGGGCCTTGGGCTTTATCTGACAGGTGAATTTGAATCAAATATTTTTTCAGAAATAATTACTGATATTCCAAAGTTGGCTATTAGTACAGCTGTTGGCTCTGCTTCAGCAGGTACAGTTGCTATGTTTGGCCTTCCTGTAGCCCTTGGAGCTGGTATAGTTTTTGCTGTAGGGATTTCAACAAATATTGCCTTAGACCTATTAGACCAAAAGATTCAATTAACTGAAAAACTATCTGAAGCAGCAGATGTAGTATGGAGAAATTTAAATAGAGTGAATGATATTCCCTCATATAAACAGGGTAATCAAAACATTAATACAGATCTTTTAAATGGTTTGATTGATAAAGATCTTGAACAGCAGTCTAAAGTTAGTCGAGCAGGGGAACACCTTGTTTATATTGTATGAACTTATTATTAAATAAAATATTCAGTTTATTGCCTATATTTTTTATTTTAATTATTCTAATTCTCTTATATTTTTTTATGATTAAAATTGTCCTACCTTTTAACATAAAAATTTTAAACATTTGTCATAATTCGCAAACTATTCGAAGTGGAATAATGGTTTGTATATCCATTTTCTTTTGTGCAGTTGGGCTGATTGGTTTAAATGATTTCTTAGAAGGCAATGCCCTCAACTTATCCAAATTCTTTCCATTATTTTTCTTAAATGCAGGAATCTGCTTATTTTTAGGAATTGTAAAACCACGTAACTAAAAATTTCAAATAATTAAATAAATATAAGCGTCTAATTAATCTATCTAAATAAAAAAGCAGACAGTCTTGCGGTTCAGAAGCCATTAATCTGGGGTGTGACAAAACTTTCGATGAGTGCCCAAAATTCACTTTAAATTCACCCCTTACTTTTAGTCTAACTTCACAACTT
>JAJTHR010000327.1 GCA_021298935.1 Parachlamydia sp.
AAGCTTCTTTTTAGAACAAATAAAATTTCTAAAAACAAATCAACTATTTTCAATTCATTCAACCCAAAGAGTGATCCCCTGGCCAGGCAGATCATCACAAGTGGTAGCAGCGAAACAAACGACAACGAATCTGAACACAGTAATTTGAGCAATAGTCCGGACAAGAATTAATTAAGGGAGTAATCATAATAAATAGCAGTTAGTCAAATCAATACAAACGAATCAAAAAGCCAATCAGAGCAACCGAAAAAGCAGCAACGGAAAAAGCAGCAATAGGCGGTAACAGAACATTATAAATTCAGGATCAATACTAAACGTAAAGCAATCTAAATGGACAATACAATGGAATCCTTCTTTAATCAACAAAACAGCCAAGAATATGGAAATCTTGTAGACACATCATTTCCAGGACAATATGATCAAAATAGGGTAAGTACTAGAGATAATAGTACTCATGGAGGACGCAACTTAGTGAGTCCAGAATATATGAATTGGACCAGTGAAGCGTCATCCAATGGAAGACAATCAGTCAATAGCTTGAGAAGGTTTCAAAACATGAATAGAGTACCGTCATTCATGCAGTTTAACCACTTGGAGCAAAATCTTCTGCATCATTTAAGAGCAGAACCTTTTAATGTCAGCATAAATCCAAGTGAAGACGATGTCAATTCAGGTGACACGGTGGCTCCTGTGCAAAACTTGCCTATACTCTCAAGAATAGCTAACAATGTAAGAAATATGATACCCTTTGTGAACATTCCACCTCCACCACGGGATGAAACGATTCCAAATTTGGTATCAAACGTACAGTCTGTGGAAACTATTCAAGCAATGGAGAACGCAAATGAGGTAATTGAGCAAGAAAGAAGACGCCTTGTTAATGACTTCGCTATCCTGGAACAAAGGGATAGGCAGGCATTAGAAGATCGTCGTGAACGCATGAGATTCGAATTAAGGCATCGAGAGCAACAACTTGTTTACCAAAATCAGTTGTTGGAGCAACGACATCGAGATCAACGGCAAAGAGAACAAAACTTTCAGGAGCAAGTGCTAGAACAGCAACGAAGACTGGACGAATATCAGAGAACTTTTGGAAACCCTGACGAGTTTAGAAGAGATAATCGAAGAGAATCTCCACCCAGGAGAATAAGAAATGATATTATACCTAATAACCGACCAATACATCCACCAAACTTGGATGCAAACATAACTTACGGAGTAGTACCGCCTCAACCGCATATTCATAGACAAATGCGGACAAATGAAAACATGCTTCATAATCCGCGTATTGACAACAATAGCAACAATAACCAACAGACACTGCAAATATACCCAAATAACGATTACTATGCAAGCTCTAAAATAGATAGAAAAAATTTAAAACATTTCAGCGGAAAAAACGGTGAGGATGTTGAATCATGGATATTCTTATTAGAAAGATTTTTTGAGAAAAGCAGGATTGCGGAATGTCAAAAAATTGACATTGCCGTAGATCATTTGCAAAATGGCGCTCTAGCGGCGTATCGCAATTTGCGACAATTAAACAATGAGGAAATTAATTGGAATCAGCTAAAAGAGGTCCTTTTAGATGAGTTCCAACCTTTTGATATGGAAGTGGCCACTGAAGAAAAATTGAGACAACTCAGACAGAAAGGATCTGTAAGTGAGTATATAAATGAATTTAATTCTTTATCTTATAAAATAACTACCTTAACGGAGAAGGAAAAGATAAGAATTTTTATAGATGGGTTAAAAGATAGAGCTCATATAGCCTATGAACAACCCACGTCTCTCAAACAAGCTAAGACGTTAGCACAAAAGAGAGAAACGTATTTTGAGAAAAATGAATCAAGGGCTGCGTTTAAGCCAAATATTCAGAAACCTAACTATCGTACTGGTTCGCCGTACAATAGAAATTTGAGTCAAGGAAGAAATTTTGTTAACAATAAATATGAAAGAAAACCCTATACTAATTTTAATGAACAAGTTAGAGGGGGGGAGCAGACAAATAATTTGAATTTATTTAGCTCGAATCAGATAAATAATAATGAAAGAAGACATGTCCGTAGTGAGCAAAATGAACAGAAAGAGGAAGAAAACATTGTCAAAGGAGGTAAAATAATTAAATGTTATACTTGCCAGGAATTAGGTCACAAATCACCTGATTGTCCCAATAAGCAAGATAAGAGAATGACCCTACAATCAAATAATGAAAAAGCTAGGCGATCAGGTAATACAGCCACTAAAGAGACTGGGTTTAAACCTTTTGCTAAAACCGAGAACAATTATAAACCAGCGTTTATGGTTGTTCCGGATGAAGAGGATAAGGATGACCAAATAATTAACCCCGTCCCTCTTTTAAAAATAAGTGGTCTTTTAGCCGGAATTCAGCTTGAAATGGTGCTGGATTCTGGCGCCTCCCCATCAATTCTGTCAAGAAGAATTGTAGACAAATATAACATTCCTAAGATGAATAAGCCTGAGGAATGGAAAATAAGTTTAGCAGACGGCTCGAAGCAGGTGGCTTGGTATACCCAACCACTTGACATTGAAGTAGCTGGTCGTTATTGTGAGCTAAAATTTATTATTTTAGACCACGAACGTGTAGACGTTTTGTTAGGACTAGAATGGATGAAACATTTTGATGTTAAATTCCGTCCAAAATCAATATTTCCAGTGCGTTTTCCGGTAGAACGTGTAAGATGGCATGATGATCTATTAAACACAGTTAAAGGAAAAGTAAATGGAAAGCATGCAATAATGCAAATAAACGCAAGGTATAAAGTAAGTTCGATTAGTAGAAGCTCCTTGGAGTATTTTGGGATTAAATCAATAAGGGATGCGAATGGAAAACTAATAATTGAGGATAGTTTTGAGGTCTCTTTTCAAACAAGAAGACTCAGACTAAGAAAATTAGAAATCGACGACTCTCCTTTTCTGTCACTGATATTAGGACGAGATGTGATCGAAAAATTAGATATAGAGGTAGATGAATACGATTTTCGAAACATGTTTTTCGGTGAGGTTAAGGTACGAACTGATGAAGATTATGAAATGGAAGAAGATTTTCCTGCTGCACTCAGTGAAATGTGCACCGAGGAAGATGAAATAGACGAAAGTGATCTAGGATGGGTCTTTAATGATACATCTAAAGTAAAATGCTTATCAACATGGCAAGAAAGACAAAATGAAATAGACGTTTTTCTATCAAAGCATGAAGATGCTTTTGCAAATGATTACAACCAGCTGGGGGAATGCACCGTTAAGGAGCATCAAATAAAAACAAATTCGGAAACCCCAATAAGGCAACGGCCTTACAAAACGAGCCATGCGGACAGACTAGCAATCAGAGAAGAAATTAAGAAAATGTTAGATGCTGGAGTTATAAGAGAGTCTCAGAGTGAATGGAGCTCGCCCGTTGTAATGGTGAAAAAGAAGGGAACTTCAAACAGAAGAATGTGCGTGGATATGCGAGGAATCAACCGTATAACCCCAACTGATCCTTTTCCCTTGCCAAGAATTGAAGACTTATTAGGAGAATTGAATCAACATAAAATTTTCTCAACTCTTGACTTAAAATCAGGGTATTGGCAAATTAAACTTCATCCCAATTCAATCGCAAAATCAGCGTTTAGCACTCCAGATGGACATTACGAATTTTTAAGATTACCTTTCGGGCTGAAGAACGCTCCGGCCGACTTTCAGCGTATCATGCAAATCGTTTTGGGTGGTTTGTCGTACGTACAAGTGTACATCGATGATATTGTTATCTATTCGAAAACATTAGACGAACACTTTTTACACCTAGAAGAGGTTTTTATCAGATTAAAAAACTCTAGATTGAAGCTTAACAAGGAGAAATGCGTGTTTTTTGCATCAAAAATTCAGCTTTTGGGCCATATTGTCTCGGGTACAGGAATTGAAATGGACCCAGCAAAAGTAGAAAAAGCCATCAATATTGAGTATAGTAAAAATGTTAAACAATTACAGCAATTTTTGGGGTTATGCAACTATTACCGGAGATTTGTACCAGAATTCTCTAAAACAGCAGCTCCTCTGTATGCTTTGTTCAAAAAAGATATGGAATTTATATTTACAGACGAATGTAAACAAGCGTTTGACCAGCTTAAAACAGCTCTAACTAATTACCCAGTTCTGAGACAAGCTGATCCCGCTAAACCCTTTCTATTATTCACAGACGCCTCTGGAGTGGCATTAGGAGCTATTCTGTCTCAGCAAGATGAAGAAGGCAACGATTATGTGTGCGCTTATGCTTCACGAATCCTGAGAGCTGACGAAGTTCATTATGGTATCACTGAAAAAGAAGCGTTAGCTATGGTTTGGGGGATTAAGTATTTCAAAATGTACCTAGATAATGGATTAAAATTTAAATTAATAACGGATCACAGCGCACTCACTTGGTTAATGAAAATTAAAGAACCTACTGGTCGTCTGGCTAGGTGGGTCATGTATTTACAAGCTTTTGATTTTGAAGTCCTTCATCGAAAAGGCAAAGCGCATTGTAATGTAGATGCTCTCAGTCGTCCAGCCTACATGAGTAGTAGAAATGTTTCAGACAACGAGGATAATGAAGATATTTCAACTAAATACCTGGATCCATGGGATGATGAGGCCTTTCTTCACTATCAGGAACATGGAAAACATACAGCTGGAATCAGTAAGAAAGCGTCCAAAAGAGTCCTTAAAACTTCTGAAAAGTTTACTTTATCAAATGGAGAGCAATGGTACACGAAAAATGAACATTGGAAAATTGTACCGAAACCGGATTTTAGGGAAGAAATTATCGAAAGAGCTCATCTTTTAGGGCATTTTGGAAAAGAAACAACTTTAATGAGGCTTAAACAAAAATATTATTGGCCAAAAATGGATGCATCTATAGAAAAGGTGATTAATAATTGTCGAGTGTGTATTCGACACAAAAAAGATCGAGTAGTTGAGCACGGAGCTATAGCTATTCCAATCAATGCAATCTTTGATCGAATAGGAATCGATTGCATTTTCGGATTACCAGAAACAGATGAGGGATATAGGGGAATATTAGTTATTACAGAGTACCTAACGAAATATCCGTATGCTGTACCGATTACATCAAAATCTGCTAAAGAGATCGCAAGCCATCTCCTTATTTACATTTCAATATTCGGTTGCCCGAAAGAAGTTCTGTCAGATCAAGGAACAGAATTTTTAAATTCAATTATAAGAGAACTTACCAGAACAGCTGGTATTGAACATCGTGTTGCTTCACCATATCACCCAAGGACAAATGGATTAACTGAGCGTTTTAATGGCACATTGGTCAATTCATTAAAGAAACATGCTGAAAAAGACCCGCGAAACTGGCCAGATTGGATTCCATACGTTTTGATGGCCTACAGAACGCGAATTCATTCTACAACTAATATGACGCCTTTTCAACTAATGTTTGGACGACCTATGAATACATTTGAAGATTACAGGCAAGAAAAGGCCACAAATCTCGAAGAAAGAACCAGTGAGATTCGACGATTATTCGAAGAAACTCAAGACGAAGTCATTCAAAGAATAAAATCTAAGCAAGAAATCCAGGTTAAGAATCAAAATAAACGAATGAACGTTAAAAGCGAAGTTTTACCTATTGGTTCCCAGGTCACAATTAAATCGCTAAAAATTCAATCAAAAATGTTGCCAAATTACAGCGGAATTTTCACTGTGATTGGGCACACTAAATTAAAAAACTATTGGTTAGAGAATCACAATAAGAGAAAATTAGCAATGGCTTACCCGCGTTCCCGTTTGAAGGAAGTCCATATTACGGAGGATGAAAACTCTGGTTATACGGTCGAATACATAATAAATCATCGTTATCGAGGGGGGAAACTCGAATATTTGGTTAAATGGAACGGCAGAACAGATTCTGAATCAACATGGGAACGGGAAGATACGTTTGATAATACAGAAAGTATTGAAAACTACTGGAATGAAATTACTGGAGATGACAGTTACTCAGCTTTTGAGAGACCAACAAAAGCAGCTTCTAAGAGGGAATTAGAGCAAGATCCTACGTACTATCCAACTGAGGAGTCAATAACAACAAATTGTAAACCCTTTACAGAAAAAATCACAAAAAATAACGAATCAGACGAAGATAAGCAAGGACAAACACTGGAGGAATCTTCAAGTCGTGTTTATAGGAAGAAAAAACCGATTATAATTAATAATAAACAATATGAACCAGTTCCGACTGAAAGAGTGTGCTATAAAAAATATTTCGCAAATAATCTCTCAAAATGTGCTTTTTATTGCGGATTTGAGGAGGCGGAGTGGGATATAGCAGCACCTTCTTTGAATAATAATCACTCTGATGAACTACAACGGACAACTACCGTTGACAATCTGGAAGAAACTGAATCAAATAAAAATTCAAACATACCAGATATGCCACAGAATCAGATTTTAAGCGAACTAGCGCAAGAATTATTGACGGATGCATTAAGAGAGTGCGAATCTAGCGGTCAAGATTCGGATAATACTAAAAATAGTACACACATTCAACCCAATCTGACATTATATAGCCGATGTACTAGTGGGCAAGATCTTATACTTTGCTCGATTTTAATCCTATTGTTATCAATGGTTGGCGAATCAACGATAATTAAT
>JAJTHR010000216.1 GCA_021298935.1 Parachlamydia sp.
ACCATAAAGTTGGCTTGTCAGCGCTTCAGATTTAAAAGATCTTTTCGAAGTTGATATCTTTGAATATCAACAAGGGGAGATCTTTTAAAGATGAAGGTGATCACAAGTCAAATTTATGATTTTAATTTCGGGAAATGGTATTAAGTGAAAGCTCCCGGGGTTGAATCGATCGCAAGCTGGTTTGTATTATAATACTAGCCAGCTTGCGATCGTTCAACCGCGGGGCTTTGACTTAAGTCTAATCTGCATATGCATGGCAATTGACCCACTAGTTCATGTGCAATTTTCCAAAAGAAAATTGCACATCGCTCTATTTATGACTATAAATGGCTTTTAGGGCTTTTTGGATAAAAAGGGTGAAGTTGAATGGCTTGATAAAATACTCCGATACGCCATGATTAATGCCGTCACTGACATCTTTGTCGGATGAAAAGATCGTTAGGATAAAACAGGGAATGCGTGCATGGTAGCGGTATTTTATTTTCTTAAACAGGTCCATGCCATCCATATCAGGCAGCTTCCTCTCAATGATAACCAGAGAAGGGGGCTGCTTCTCAGATAACGCTTCGAGTTCTTTTAGCAAGAGTTCCCCTTCCCTAAAACCCCTGACGATGATGCCATGGGAATCAAAGGCGGTGGACAAGGCTTTTGATATGGCGGGATCGGGATCGGCTAAAAAAACAGTTGTTTTATTTTTATTTTTTTCTTTTGCCAGCCAATCAATCATCCGAATCGGCCCTTCTTTTATTTGACTGGCTTTAACTAGTTCCTTTTCAGCCTCTTTCAAAAGAGACTGGGCATCAAAATCCACAGAGATAGGTATTAGGCAGCAATTGAAAGAGAGCTGACTTTCAGCTTCAGCTTTGGTAAACCGGTAAAGAAACTGATAAATATATTTTTCGATTTCATCTAAATTGGAATCCGCCATCAATAGCGCGAACCTGCTTCCCTCATAAAAAAAGCAATTCATCGGATAATCCATCTCCTGCTGCAGGTGATTGCTTATTTTGACAAGCAAATCCTTGGCAGCGCTGCCTTTCCCTTTTCTTTTTTCCCAATCCGTAAACCGATCGATTTCAAATAGGACTAAATAGGAGTCATGTTTTTTCGGGTCCATCAGCCATTTTTGCAATTTACCGAGCAATTGATTCCTGTGATTAAAGCCTGTGTAGTCATAGGTTAAAGGCAAATGGGTTGCCCTTTTCTGGGCTTTTAGAAGATTCAAAACCCTATTTTGAAAGAAAGTCCATTCAATCGGTTTATTAAAAATGGCATCGATTTGGGATAGATAGGCATTGAGCTCTAAATAAGATTCCCTGGGAGTGGCGATGACCACTATTAAATTTTGCAGCTGTCCATCCTGGCGGATGACTTTTAATAAATCAAGATTCGAATTTTCAAAATCGGGGCTTAAAAAGATGATATCCGGTCGAAAATCTTCAAGCAGGTTAAAAAATTCTTTGATGTCGCTTGTCGTTTTACTTTTTCCATGGATTTCATGCAGGGCTTGCATCACAAAATTGCAAAATTGCTCATCTTCATCCAGAATAAGAGCCCTGAATTCTTTTAATTTTCTGCTTTCAAGCAGGCCATGCACTGTCTTGAATAGACTGAATGCTGCAATGGGCTTGGCAAGCACATAGTCAAATCCTTTTTGAATGGCTTTTAAACGTATGTCATAATCCTCTTCGTCAAGCAATAGAATCAATAACGGAGAGCCGCTCTTGTGCAAGCTTGACTGGGATTTCATGATGTCAAAGGCTGTGGTGTCCGATTCTTCATTGAAAAATTTTTGGGAGATGAGGATGGCGTCAGGAAAAAAATTGACCGACTTAATTTTTTTGATCGCTTCGTCGGGATGGCTTTCAAAATGGATATCAACCGGGAATTGCTCCTTGACCCGATCTAACAGATCAAGAAAAGGGTCTTCGTCATCAATGATATAATAAGCCTGTCTTGCAGGCCTTTCAGGAAGGGTGTAGGGGACTTGGGCGTCTTTAAAGAAGGGTTCGGCGTGGAGAGCGGGTTGGCCTGCAATCTCTAGTAAAAAATGATCAATTTTTCTTGAAAAATTTGTTTTTTGGAGAAAGTAATCAATTCTATCTTCTAACTCTTTGAATTTCCCCATGGTTGCAGGGTCTTCCAGGAGAGCAATGGTGATTTTTTTCTTATTATTTTTGAAAATCCAATCAATTAAATTGGATAGCTCTTCTTGTGCGATGCTGCCATCAATGAGGTAAACTTCATAGTTAAAGGCAGAAATTTTTTCATAACTTTCACTTAAATGATACGAGCTGTCAAGAGAAATGGAATAGGATTCAGAATCTGTCAGCAAGGAAGCAAGAAACTGGGGTGGAATGCAAATACAGAGGAAATGAACGTCGGGGATGCCTGTATTCACGATGTATCCTCATTCATCATTTAACATCTCATGCTCGTGTCTTGTTTGAAGAAGAGATTGATGGCCTGCATAGATCAGATCGCCAAATGCAACTGAAGCTGGCACCCTATATTTTTTTAATAACCTTTTCAATATTTGAAAGCGAGGCTGTTTTATCCCTTTTTCTATCCTTACGGGTATAATCGGGTAGTTCGCCTCCTCTAAAATTTGAGAAAAGGGCGATGCCTGATGGAGCTTTTCCACTTCCGAATAAATATCCCAACTTTGAATAAAAATGCAAACAGAAATCCCTTTATTTAAAGTGTTTGCAATTGCCATTAAGCAGTCGTGGTTTTTCTCAAGAGGCTCGATATCGGTTATAAAGACGACCCTTAAAAAGCGGTAAATCTGGTTCATCCAGCGGGAATGCTTTTGCTCCTGTTCAATAAAAAATTTCATGCGCCTTCTTTGGGAGCCTAAAAGCAGCAATGTATCGTTCCAGGCTGTATGGCTGCACACATAAAGGGCCGGGCAATCGGGGATTTTTTCTTTGCCAATGAATAAAGTTCGGAAATGGAGCTTTGATAGAATAGAGGCAATAAACCGGGTCAGGTAATCAAAAAATTGAAAAGTAAAGCCCAGCGCAATAGAGAGCGTCAAAAAGCCCATCAGGGTAAAGCCTTGATCGGCATCGATTCCGAACACTTCAGCGTTCAGGTAGATGAGGGCCGAGGCGAACAGCACTCCCATAAAGCTTAAGAAATTGGCGGCTGCGACCATTTGCCCCCTCACTTGTTTGGGGCTGGCCACTTGAATATAAGAATCGAGGGGAATTTCATAGATTCCTCCAAACACGCCAATAAGAGTAATCAAAGGGACCGCAAACAAAATACTGCTTGAAAAGGCATCAAGTAAAAATGCGCAAATAGTGATACCGAAAGCTCCGAGTGGCACCAGGCCCAGCTCAACGATCTTTCCTGAAATCCGTCCTGCGATCAAAGCCCCGGTTCCGATTCCGAGCGCCGTCAGGAAAAACAAATAGCCGCCCTCAATATCGGTTAAGTGAAGGGATTGCACGGCAAAGGGGATCATGTTCAGTTGAGTGAAGGCTCCGACAAAAAGGAAAAAAGCCGAGCCAAAAATGGCCGGAAGCAGAGAGACCTCTTTACTTGCTATTTGCAGCGTCTGGTAAATTTCCCTTAAGAAAAACCATTGCATTTTCTTTTGGGAGCCGGAAGGGGGGGTCACTTCAATACAAAAACTTGTCACTAAACCGACTAGAGCGATAAATGTGCAGAAGATCGAAGAAACGATGAAATTGCGCCCGGTGATCTGGATTAAAAAAGAGGCTAAAAAAGTTCCCAGGATGATGGCCAGGAAGGTAAAGGAGGTCATTAGACCATTGGCTTTGGAAATTTTATCGCGGGACACTAGTTCG
>JAJTHR010000006.1 GCA_021298935.1 Parachlamydia sp.
CAAATAGATAATCATGATTAAGCAGCCCCCTTACATGGGAATACGTACCTTCTTAGGGGTTCCTTATGAAAAAAATATTGATTCAATTGAAGCGCGTGCTGTTGTGGTTGGAATTCCCTACGATTCAGGGGTTTCCAATCGCCCAGGCACGCGCTTTGGGCCCGAAGCGATCCGCCGCTCTTCCTTGATGCTTTGCGAGGATTTCCCTTGCAGTTGCGTCGACTTAGGAGATCTTTTTACTCAATTCTCTGAATCGCCTGAAGCGATGTTTTCTGAAGTCACACTGTTTGCTACCCGGTTGCTTGAAAAAAAACTATTCCCTCTATTTCTTGGAGGCGATCACTCCATTACTCTCCCTCTATTGCGCGCCTATAGAAATTACTATGGCAAGCCTATTGTCCTTTTTCATTTGGACGCTCACCCGGACACATGGGAAGATATTTGGGGAATGCATTGGGGACATGGCAATTTTCTCTATCACGCCATTCGCGAGGGGCTCATCGACGAGAAAAAAAGCTTGCTTGCGGGCATTCGTTGTCCGATGGATAGCGCAACCTATCAATTTACCAAAGATCATATCGGGTGCGTTGTGAGTGCGGAGGAAATCCATCAGGAAGGCTGGAAAAAAGTAGAAGAGCATTTGCGTCAGTTAGGGGAGGACCCAACCTATTTTACTTTTGACATCGACATTCTGGATCCGGCTTTTGCACCGGGAACCGGCACTCCCGAAATTGGTGGTCTTGCCAGCTGGCAGCTTCTTAGCCTTTTAAAAAATCCTTTAATTAAAAAAATCAATTGGGTAGGAATGGATATGGTAGAAGTAGCGCCGCCCTATGACCATGCTGAAATAACTTCCCTTACGGCAGCTTCTTGCATTTATTATTTTTTACAAACAATTGAAGATCAATTGAAAGCGGTCTAATCTCCTCAAAGGTAAATATGTGGGTATCGGTATTTGGACATTTAAATTTTTTGTTTTTCCTGGCCGCTTTTATTATGAGGGATATTCTTTGGCTTAGAATATTTGCCATCTTATCCAGCATCTGCGCAATCATCTATTTTTATTTTCAATATGAAGCTTTATGGGTGGGAATTTTTTGGGAAGTAGCTATATTTGTAGTCAATGCCGTACAGATCGTTATCCTTTTTTATGAACAGGGACAATCTTTTTTGAATGAGGAAGAAAAATTTGTTTATAGCTCGATTTTTGTAAATTTGAAACCGATTCAATTTAAAAAATTAATGAAACTTGCCTCTATCGTTGAGGTCGACCCGGGAAAAACGTTGATCGAACAAGGCAAGCAGGTGGAAGAGCTGTTTATTATCACTAAAGGGGCTGTGGATGTTTCGATCGATCATACAAGCGTAGCCGAATGCAAGGTGGGGAGTTTTATTGGCGAAATGAGCCTGATTTCAGGAGAGCCTGCTACCGCGACTGTGACCACAACAGAACCAACCCGCTATATCTCTTGGCTGCAAACCGATCTAAAAAATTTATTTTATAAAGATTTTGACATCTATCTGGCTTTGCAGATGACTATCAACAAAGACCTGCTTAAAAAACTCAAAAGCCAGGCTTATTAAATTAAGACACCTGCTTATTTTAGCAGCTGTTTAATCAAATAGCATTCCAGCAATATTGCAATAAATAAAATTGTAATGACTGGAAGTATCTGTTTCATAATTCCGTACTCTAGCCAAGCAAATTATTCGTTGTCCAGAGAAATTGATTTGTAAAATTGAATGTGTTTTGTAAAATACAACCAATGGATTTACAGAAATTATTCTTAAATGGCAGCATAGCGAGCCTCAATCAAAAAAGGGTGCTGCTTGGCTTTGGAAAAAAAGAATTAAAAAACGAAAAGGAGCTCGATCCTGGTCAGCCAGCCTTTTATTTTCCCGATTTTTTTCTTGAGGAGTCCCGGCCTTGGTTGCAGTATGATTATAGTATCGACATAGCAAATGAAACGTTGCTCGCCTTCTTGGAGCATGAACCAATTGTGCCGCCTTTATGGGAAATGAATGACTTTCCGCGCTTTAGTGAAGGGTTTAATGCTCTGCAACATTTATTTGCCACATCTGATTTAAAAAAAGGGGTGCCTTATGCCTTTGCCACCTCTTCTTGTGTCGTCACTGTTGCCCATTTAAAAAAAATTTTGAAAAAAGCCCTTTTTTACGCCAAGCAATTTCCCCTTCAGCTTTACGGTTCGTGGAATATGGGTGAAGGGTTTATTGGCCTAACACCTGAAACCTTGTTTTTACATACAAATTCCAATCCCTCACTCCTGACGACGGCTGCGCTGGCTGGGACACGAGGTAATGAGCAAAACTTTAGCCCTAAAGATGAGCAAGAGCATGCCTTTGTCATTGAAGGGATGAAGTAATCGTTGTCAAAATGGGGGACTCTTGCCATTCGTAACCAAGAAGTTATTTGCCTGCCCAAGCTTTGCCATTTGAAAACGCCCATTGAATTGTCTTTGCATCAGCCATTCCAATTTGAAGCGATTGCAAAACATTTGCATCCTACCCCTGCTTTAGGCGTTTTTCCAAAAATTGAGGGATGGGCATGGCTTAAGAAGTATGATAGAGGGTTCAACAGAAAAAATTTTGGCGCCCCAGTCGGATACAAGCATGAAGGAACTTCTGCTTGCTTTGCAGGCATTAGGCAGGTGCAATGGAGTCTGACAGGGATGCGCATTGGCGCCGGATGCGGAGTCGTAAGGGAGAGTGTGTGCGAGCGTGAATGGGATGAAATAATGCTGAAAATAAATGCTGTGAGGAAATGCCTGGATTTATGACACACACTCTTGCTACTCATGTTTTAGAAGAGCTATTAAGAATGGGAATCAGGGAATTTTGCGTCTCACCCGGCGCGCGCAACGCCCCTCTTATCTATGCTTTGACAAAGCTTTCTTCCATCCGCGTCTACTTCTGGCCAGAGGAGCGCTCCTCTGCTTTTTTTGCCCTTGGACGCATTAAAGCGACAGGGATTCCTGCTGCTGTCATTACAACGTCGGGCACAGCGGCGGCTGAAATCCTACCGGCAGCTATAGAGGCTTACTATACAGGTGCGCCTCTAATCCTTATCACTGCAGACCGTCCCAAACGTTATCGCGGAACGGGTGCCCCCCAATCGATCGAACAGGTAGGTCTCTTTAGCCATTACGTCCATTATGAGCTTGACTTAGAGGAAGACGATTCTTGTACGCTTATCCCCTGGCATCAAAAGGGACCGGCCCATTTGAACCTTTGCTTTGAGGAGCCAGGCGAGGCTGATTGTCAACAAATTGAAATTTGCGGCACACCAGCGGCCTTTATTCCTCTTCAAAGTGAGGATGCTCCGTTTATGGATAAATGGGAGCAATGGAAGTTGGG
>JAJTHR010000125.1 GCA_021298935.1 Parachlamydia sp.
AAGATGCCTGAATTTCAGGCAGATAAATAAAAATTCAAATCTGTCCGTTTTTTGGCGCAAAAAAATTAATCTAAAGTTTGAACTGCATGCCGAAGTAGGAGCGCTTTGCATCTTCATTATTGATTAATTCCTCCACTGTTCCTTCAAGGGCTACTTTGCCTTCCTGCACCAGGTAGCTCTTATGCACAACGGAAAAAATTTCGCGGGCATTATGATCGGTAATTAGAATGCTGATCCCCTTCTGGCAAAGATGCTGGATCAAGTGCTTGACGTCCTGAACGGATAAGGGATCGATATTGGCAAAGGGCTCATCCAGCATCAGTAACGTGGGGTTAGTAACGAGGGCGCGGGTGATTTCTACACGCCGCCTTTCTCCTCCCGACAGGGTCATCGCTTTCTTTTTGGCCAGATCCTCGATATGCAATTCGCCTAACAGTTCCTCAAGTTTTGCCAGCCTTTGCGAACGCGTTAGGGGCAAGCTTTCCAAAATACAAAGGATGTTCTGCTCGACGCTTAAGGAGCGAAAAACCGAAGGCTCTTGAGCTAAATACCCCATTCCCATCCTAGCCCTTTGATGCATCGCAAGGCGGGTGACGTTTTGTCCTTCAAAAAAAACCGTCCCCTCATCCGGCCTGATTAAGCCGGCCGTCATGTAAAAGGCAGTCGTCTTTCCTGCCCCATTAGGCCCAAGCAGCCCGACAATCTCCCCTTTTTTAACGCTAAACGAGAGTCCATTGACAACCCGCTTGCCGCCATAGGTTTTAACCAGATTGCTGACCTTTAGGCAAATATCTCCACTCATGGCTGATCCTTTTTTCTCATTTGCCCTTTTGCCGGCTCACTGAAAGTAAACCGAACTTCTCCGATCCCCTGCACTTTGCTTTTTTTCTGGCTTAAATCCCGGCTTATTTTCAAAGCAGGGGCAAGCATGCTGATTTGGTTCAACTTGTCAATTAAACGCACCCTATTCTCCCCTTTGGCCGTCATCAACATCTCCTGCGTAAGGGGCTCATAAACAACCCGATCAGCATAGGCTTGTTGCAAAATGGTTCCTGATTCCTTCACATGTCCGTCAAAGCGATTATCGATCCTGACATTCCCTTCTAAAATGACTTTGGCAAGCGTCAGTTTTTTTGTTTTTTGATCATAATCAAATTCAATCCGATCGGCCGACATCTCGCCGCTTTCTTCTTCGAAAACGACCTGCTCATCCGAGGTTGAACATAAAAAAAGAGCTTTTCGCTGCACATGGTCTATAAAAAAGGGACCCGGACAATGAATATGAGAATGGGAGTCATTTTTTTTATCAAAGTAGGTCAGAAAGGTTTCCCGGGCAGCAGAAATCGACCCCCCATCCTTCAAGCTTCCTTGAATCACAGCCCCATGCTCCGTACGGATTTCCATTTCTTCTCCCTGTTTGATGCAGACATGACCCGTCAGTTTAATGGCTTGGGCTTTATCATCAATGTATGCTTCATCGGCTGAAAAGCTCAATTCTTTGTAGTTCCCTTGAGCTTTGAACAGGGTCAAAGACCGGTTTAACGTATTCAGTTCAATGTGGTGCGCTTGCACGCAATCGTTGTCAGAGGTTGTAAGGACGCAATAGGATTGGCTTCCCTCCATGTGGAAAGAAAGGATCCCTTCTTGCTGGCTGATGGGCATATAGCAAGCTCGATCCGAACTTAATAAATAAAAGCCTCCATAATTGGCCCGGACATTGCCCTCCGCTTCCAGCTTTTTAAGAACCATTTTTTGAAGCTTGGGGGGCAAGCGGACAAACTGGGCTTGAATGGAGCACCCCTTAAGAACCAAACGGTGCTTTCCTTCCCTTTCATAAACGACATCTGGATCCTCTTCCTTGCCTGTGAAACGCCCAGTTAGTAGAGTGTAGTCGATTTCACCCTCCTGGCAAGCAAGCTTCCCCCCTTCAAATAAATGCAAAGCAATATTTTGTTTGAGCAGCAGACGCTTAAAAGTCCTTTTATTTCCTTCCATGGAAGGATAAATGATCAAATGGCGGGCAGACAGGGTACCAAACCCATTTTGTAAGGACACATCTCCCTCAAGCAGGATGCTTTCGCCATTATAATGCACCTCTCCCGAACTGATCGTCATTTCTTCATCCTGGGCCGCCAGACCTCCAAGAAAAAAAGCCGCCATCCATAAAGAGAAATAGAACTTTTTCAAAATGCAAGCCCCTTTTCATTGAATTGCGCTTTCCAACCTTCTACTTTTAAGGAGGGGGCCTTGTCTGTGAAAGAGATTTCCATTTGCCTGGCCGTCCCCTGAATAAAAGGGGTGGAAGAAGCAAGTTCTTCTTTCCAGTTGTCGATGGGAAGCAAATAGCGTGCAAATGTCACATCGCCGGCCAGTAGGCGCTCTTGCCCATAAAAAAAGACCGCTTTTTTAGCATTCATCCGCTGTACGACGACCTGCCTGTTTTTTTCCTCTATCGGCTGCTGCGTCATGCAATGGATTCCGTCAAAATGTTCGATAAAATCACTCCCCCCTTGCCGATTGGCCAAGCTTAAGTCCGAACGATTGCTTGTGAGCGACCATTGATAGCGATCAGATCCTTTCGCATACACGACTTGTTTGACAATGCCCTTCCTTGACTGTTGAAAAGTGACCGATTCCTTTTTTTCAACTTTATCCCCGGCATCGCTTTGGGCTAAAAGCCGCCCATATAAAGCATGGTCACGTGCAGTCGGACGATGTAAATACCATCCGGTTAGCAGCACAGAGAGGGTAAATAAAAGAAACGCACTAGCAGCCTGGCGGTAAAACATCACTCTCCATTAATCAGCTCATAAAGCTGTTTGAATTTTGGCAGCAGGCGCTCCAGGTCCTTGAAGTCCATGACCGAGGCAGCATCGCTTTTGGCATTGGAGGGGTCGGGGTGCGCTTCGATGAAGAGCAAATTAGCCCCT
>JAJTHR010000180.1 GCA_021298935.1 Parachlamydia sp.
CATTTCCCAAAAATAAAACCATAAAGTTGACTTGTCAGCGCTTCAGATTTAAAAGATCTTTTCGAAGTTGATATCTTTGAATATCAACAAGGAGAGATCTTTTAAAGATGAAGGTGATCACAAGTCAACTTTATGATTTTAATTTCGGGAAATGGTATTAATATAAGTTTGTTAAAATTTACTTTCCCAATTCCAATCGAGATAGTCAAAAACTTGGAATTCATCCGCATGAGGAAATTTTCCAAGGTAATTATGGATCAAATTTGCAGCATGAAAATAGTTGACGGGCCATCTTCCCATGCGATAATGCGATGACAAAATAATAAGAATGGCAAGGAAGGTCATCTGACTGATTGAGCCCCCGGATAGGACAAGGGGGATTGAGATGAGTCCAAACTTATAGGCAGCCAGCCTGGCTGACTCCTTAGCTTCCCGCCGATCGATATATTTTATTGCCAACAGCTTGACTTTTTCAGCTTTTTTTTCAAAGTCTTGCGGGCAGCTTGTTGTGTATGAGAATGGAACATTCAAAGTGAGCTGACAATCCATAAGGACTCCTTATAGTATTTACGTCTTAGAGGGTGTCTATTTCTACGGCAGCTTGACTAACATCTTCAAAGATGGGAAAAATATCTTCAATTGCAGGCATTTCCGCATTATTCACAACAACCATGAATTCAATCAGCCGGTTCGACTTTCCCTGAATATATCCTGAAAGGGCCTGTGTGGTCAAAAACAATTGGTTCAACGCCAAATTATAGCTAACTCCAGTTCCCGTTTTGGCATGCACCCTGCCGACTCCTTGGCCTTGTTTGCCAAAATCCGCCAAGGAACCATCCACTCCTAAGATGGGAAGCGCCTGAAAGAAGCTTTGGTAAAAAGGAACTTTTCGCAAATAGCTTAATAAATTCACTTCCGTTTGCGGTGTGAGCCGATTATCATTGCCTCCTGCCGCATCCACAAACACAAAGGTGCTAGGGTCAAGCTTCACTTCCCTAGTTAAAAATTCGCCGATCAGAAGCATTCCCTCCTCGTAAGTTTTCTTGCCAGCCTTTGCTGCAAGCAATAAGGGGACCAAATTGGCTCCCAGATTGTGACTCACCTTTAAAATGAGCTTGGCATATTCGGAAAGTGGCGGTGAGACAAAGACCGCCACAGGATCTTTTAAATCTTTGCTTAAAGGCATGCTGTAATAAGGGTTGATTGCCACTACAATCCCCTCTTCTTCAAGCGCTGCTATAAAAGCCATGCGGGCAAAAAAGGCGGGATCTTTGATGGGGAAAACACGCACGACGGGCTTCTCCCCTGTCCCGATCGTCCCCTTGGCGGTAATTGCATGCCCCCTCGCATCAGAGACTACCTCAATTGCTGTTTCTTTACCCGTCTTGACTTCATTGATCACCTTGTAACCCGGCACAACGGGCCGCCACTGCAATTCTGCTTGCCCACCCTCTTTTGTCGGGGTAATGACGATGTCAATTAAATTTTCATTAATAAATAGGGGGGCCAGTTGCATTCCCCTCTTTTCTGTCGTTACAAACAGGCTATCGTCAATCCAAATATTGCCCTCGATTTCTTTAATGCCGCTTGCCTTGACTTGTCCAGCCAGCTCTTTTAGGCCATTTAATGGATCCTGTGGGGTTAATATAACCCCCGGCAGGTCGTTTGCTACATTATGGTCCATCGCAGTAAAAGAGATCTTATCTTTTTCATCTGAGCGTCCTCCAAATACTAAATCGCCTTGCCCAACCAGAAGCAAGCCTCCCTTCAAGTGCCCGTTTTCTAAAGTGCCGGAGGTATAGACGGGAGTTTTAAAGCGATAGTCTTCTCCATAGGCATGCAAGAGGGTTGCTACTGAAAATAATTTGGTCGTGGAAGCTGGCAAAAAAAGCTTATCGGATTGGTAATCAATAAGTATCTTACCATTCTCTGCATCGCGGGCAAATAACCCCCAGCTCGCATGCCTGTATTTAGGCTGATTCATGATTTCGGTGATCTTGTCAGGAAGAGAAGCTGTACAGAAAGAAAAAGAGCAAATGGATAAAAAAATTAGGGATTTCATCGTGTATTCCAGTGCCTGTCTAAATAGTTAAAAATTTCAGCTTTTCTGGCTTCCGGTTTTTTTTCCAGATATTTTTCAATCAGGTAAAATGCATGCTCCTTATTTCTTAATTTCCATCCCGTATCCAAACAACGTCCTGCTCCAATGAGCAAAGAAAGAGCCAAACCCCCAATCACTTGGGTTGGGCCCTCAAAAATGGCAACTGTAACGACGAATAATCCGGCAATAGCAGATGTTGCTATTTCATCGCGCCTTAACTTCTGAAGATTCAAATAATCGTACATTAATGTGTTTGTCACTTGCATGGCTTCAAATTTAGGGATGCTTGTATTTTTGTAAAATAACTATTTTTATCGACAAAATAGTATTTTATCGATAAATTAGAGAAAATGAGGCATAATGGATACATTAGTTGAGCAATGCTATGACCAGTTGAAGGAAGCGATCATTCGAGGGGTATTAAAACCCGGAGAGAAACTGCGCATTGCTAAACTAAAAACGCTTTTAAATGCCGGTCCGACACCCATTCGCGAAGCTCTTTCGCGTTTA
>JAJTHR010000187.1 GCA_021298935.1 Parachlamydia sp.
CAGGGGATTGCGGTCAAAAAAGCGGGCGCGGCTTGCAAAATCGGTACGCAAAGCGGAATTAATTTTTTCAGAAGCTGTTTGCAATCCCCCTCCCTCGCCTGCCATCACAGGCTCGGCAGCCCCCATGCTTCCATCCTTGACAGTTGTAATAAAGCGGCTTGAGTAGGCAAGCATGGCGCCAGCTGAAATTGCCCAATTATTAATAAATGTAACAACCGGGATATCATATTGCGTATCGATTTCTTTTAAGGCATCCGATATTTTTTGGGCAGCGAATACTTCTCCTCCCGGAGTGTTTAGCTCAAGCACTATAAATAAGGGTGGATTTTTTTTATAGTAGTCGAGCCCTTGCTTCATATAAAGCCAGGTTGATTCACTGATGGAATCCTCATGGTCGCCGATATAAAGGTACCCGATGCGATTCGGCCCCTCTTTATTGAAGGGAAGAGACTTTTCTAACTTTTGTTGCAGTGGCAGAAGGCTGCCCGGCTCTTTCTCTTCTTGCAAATGGAACTTTTTTGCAAATTCTTCGACGGACAAATTGCCGTTTGCAATTCCAAGTTTGCTTATTTGCTCCTGATTGACGACAAGTGTCTGGTTCCCCTCATCGCTTTTCAAATCAATGACTTGCTTCCATTCCCCTTTATAATCAATTTGAACCCGGGGATCAGACATCGCCTCTGCTAAGAGGAAGAGAAGAGGGGCATGCGGGCTTTTTTTGTCGATGAAGCTTACGACGCGGCTCTTAAGCTGATTGGCGGGCAGGGCCCTTTCAGCACCGGCCGGAATATCTCCCCATGAAACGACCAGGGAAGTATACAATTCGTCAGACAGGAAGGGAAAAATAGCGCCCGGGCCAATCGCCTTGTCTTCAATGTAGACGATGACATGAATTTGTTTGGTTTTTTTTGCCGTATAAATCGCGCGGGCTAAATCCAAAACAGGCTTTAAGTCCCCGGATGTTGAATTTATCTTAATAAAAAGAGGGGAGGAAGGGGGCGTTTGCGCCAAAATTTTTTCCGCTATTAGGCATGTCTCCTCTCCTATAAAGCCATTTAAATCGAGTTCCGAAGAACCCCAACCCAATAAAGGCAGTAAAAGAAAATAAAGGATAAGGGTGCGGAGCATCATTTTGCCTTAGAAGGCTGTATCTGTTGCAAAACAGGATCCATGTCCAGATAGATCTGATTGATTGCGATCGATTTGAAAGAAGGAAAAGCGTCCATGCAAACACCTGATTGTTTACATGGATATTGGCTTGTAAAAACTTTATTTGCAATTATTTATTCAATCGATCGCTTTGCTTTAATGCATTAATGAAAGTATAAATTTCAGGCTCATCCCCTTTAAATTCCACCTCCCCTAAGTTCGTTCCTGCTCGTTTTTGCAGATGCTTGACGAAATGGTCTTCGTCCTTAAGGTCTCCAGATTCTGCGAAAATATCATATTCCATCTCAAGGAAGTCATCGAGAGGATACTCTTCAATTAAGCCATCTTCAATGGCTGTCAAAATGTAGTTTTGCAAATCTTCTACAGTCGGCTTACCGCGTGTCCCATCTTCTCGAATGAATTCAGTGCTAAAAATATCTTGTTTTTTTAAAATTTCAATTAAATTGTCCTTCGTCGCATCAATTTCGTTTTCTGAAAGGTAGATCAGTGCTTTTTCAAATGCACCATCTCTGCCGCCGACTGGTATTTCTGTTTCGTAGGTGAAAAATTCTGCATTTTGGGAAGGAAGGGGATGACTGGTTGCATATTGTTGCATATTACTTGCACGTGCTTCTAAGCACACGCCTTTAAAAGCGCTAAAATAATCGTTCAGTTTTCCTTTTTCTTTTGCATACCGAAAATTTTGGTTTAAAAAGTTTTCAATAAATTCAATATTATTCTTTTCAGTTCCTATTCCATTTTTTTCAGGATGCCAAACAAGGCCCGTAATTGTGCTTAATTCCTTGAGTCGACTCATATCCTGAGAGTCTAATATGTCAAAAAACCTTTTCTTATTGGCGACCAGCATCCCCAAGCGCTGGATAATCAAATAAGTTTCTTCATATTGAGTATAACTTTCTGTCACACCAACAACTCTTGATAATCCTTTCCAAAAAAATTCTGGAAACCATTTTTCTTTTAGTGTATTGCGAAAAAAATCTTTTACCCCAGCCATTGGAAGGCCAAACAAGGTGTTAACGTTATCAAGATCGTCAATCACAGGCATAGATTGATTAAAATTGGGTGAACCTCCTAATTCATCTTTAAGAAGATTCAACTCATCTAAAGCATCCTGAAATAGATTCTTTCCATCAATTACATTATCTAATGAATCTATTTTCACAGTTTTAATACGAATAGATTTTTCTAATTGATCTAATGGAATAAGATAAAAACTTTGAGAAATAAAACTATTATATTCTGGCAATTCCGAAAAAAATTGTTCAATAATAGTGGGATCACTTTCATGACTAAAAAAGTTTGCTTTAACATGAGAAATTTTTAATTCTAATTCATTTAGATATTCTTTTAAAAATTTTAATTCATATTCCGAATCTGGATCCAATTTATTACTATCTCTAAGTTCTTTTTCTTTAATTACAATCTTTTTATTTAATGCAGAAATTTTATCCGCCAAAGAGATAAATTCTTTTGAATCATCTATTGTTTCTAAATTGCTAAATAATTGATCAATTTCAAATCTAAAAGTTATAAAGTTAACCATAATAAACTCTTTCGTTTTTATATAATTTTATTATAACAAAATTAGCTTAAATTTTATCAATTAATTAAAACATTCTTTTAAAAACAATAAAATTGTTTTTTGCGTCTGTAATAAATGCTCAAATGTATGAGCCTGAGAAATAAACCAAGCTTCATGCTGAGAAGGAGGGATATAGATGTTATTTTGAAAGAGAAAGCGAAAAAACCGGCCAAAAAGATCGGTATCTGATTGGATGGCGTCGTCCAAATTATTGACGGGGTGGGGACAAAAGAAAAAAGTGAACATGGACCCTTTTTGTTGGATGCGGATAGGCAGGTCGCGCCGGCGGATTTCTTCATTGATAGGGCCAAGCAGAAAATCTGCTTTGGCGTTCAAATCTTTATAAAAATCTTTTTGTTGCACCATTTTTAAACTAATAAGCCCGGCTTCCATTGCAATAGGGTTGCCAGATAGAGTTCCCGCTTGATAGACAGGCCCTAAAGGAGCCAAGAAATCCATGATCTCCCTGCGCCCTCCAAAAGCTGCTGCCGGAAAGCCACCGCCAATAATTTTTCCAAAGCATGTTAAATCGGGTTTAACTCCATAAATCCCTTGTGCTCCCTTTAGGGAGACCCGAAACCCGGTCATGACCTCGTCAAAAATAAGAAGCGTTCCAATCGCTTCCGTCTCTTCTCTTAAAGTTTTTATGAATTCCGCTGTTGCAGGTACAACTCCCATGTTTCCTGCCACGGGTTCAAGAATGACAGCAGCAATATTATCCGTGTAGGCAGGATGCCGCAGCAGGGACCGCAAAGCCTCGCAGTCATTATAGGGTAAGGAAATGGTATATTTGACAATGTCATGCGGAATACCGGCAGATGAAGCTGAAGGCGAAACATTTAAAACACCAGAGCCTGCCTGCACAAGAAAAAAATCAGCATGGCCATGGTAGTTGCCAATGAACTTTACAATAAAGTTTCTTTGGGTGTACCCCCGCGCTAAGCGTGCGACTGTCATCGTCGCTTCTGTTCCGGTAGAAACAAAACGGATTTTTTCAATTGAATCAACAAGAGAGACAACTTCGCGAGCCAGCTCCCCTTCTATAGGCGTTGAAATGCCAAAGCTTGTTCCCTTTTGCAGTCGGGCAGTGACAGCACTCAAAATATCCGGATGGGCGTGACCGTGGATAAGAGCGCCCCATGAGCAGCAATAATCAATATAGCGGTTGCCATCCACATCGGTAATCATATCTCCTGCGGCATGATCGACAATCATGGGCATTTGGCCGACATGCGCGCAGCTTCTTACTGGAGAATTGACACCTCCGGGAATGAGCTGCGCCATTTGCTGATGAATAAATTCTGTGAGGGGTCTTTTCAACATTCTTTACAATTTCCAGAAAGGGGTTTTATTTATTTTTGAAAGCCTTTAAAATCAGTTCTTATCAGGTTCAAAAATAGCAATATGCTCAAAAAAATTAGCAAATTTATCTTTATTTTGACACCCCTATTGTTAAAAGCAGCCTGTTTTTCTTACGCTGTACATTTTGAAGGAACAGAAGATCCTGACGCCCTCTCATTAATGGAATCGGTCTCCCAACTGGTGAAACTAAAAGAAACGCCTCCCGACTCCCCTTCAGTTTTAAAGAAAAGGGTTGAAGGTGATATCCCCAACTTTGTGGCTGCCTTGCACAGCCTTGCCTATTATGATGCCCAAGTCGATTATGCTATCCGGGATAATGGAGAAAACATATCCATTAAAATCAATCTTGGGCCTCTCTATGCTCTTAAAACCTTTGAGATCATCTATAAAAAAAATGGCGGAGAGGCGTACAGCGAACCGGCACTTGCGCCTTCCCTAGAGGATTTGGGTATTACTATCGGGAAGCCTGCCTTGGCTGACAGGATCCTGGGGGCAGAAGAAGCCCTTTTAGATAACTTAAATCTCCAAGGATATGCCTTCGCTTCGATTGCAAAAAGAAATGTCTTTGCAGACCAAAAGGATAAAGCCATCCTTGTTTATTTTGAAGTCGAACTCGGCAACCTGGCTTATTTTGGACCGATTAAAATTAAAGGGCTGCAGCGGGTGCATGACAGCTTTTTGCAAAAAAAATACCGCTGGCAGGAAGGGGATCTTTACGACCCTATTAAAATTGATAAAACTCAGGAGTCTTTGGAGCTTTCAGGACTCTTTGATTCAGTTAATATTTCAAAGGGGGAAAGCCTTCTTGAAGGAGGAAGATTACCGATCGAGATTAACCTGGTAGAAGCCAAACAACATACGGTTGGCTTAGGTTTTAACTTCACCACCGGACTTGGGCCCGGGATTGCCGCTGAATGGGAAGATCGCAACATTGGCGGTGAAGGTCAAAAATTAAGCTTTCAAACCGACCTTTGGGTCAAATACCAGGAAGGGAAAATTGCTTATCTCATCCCTGATTTTAATTGCTCCAACCAAAACCTCATTTGGCAGCTTGATTACAGACATAAGCGGGTCAAGGCATTCAGGGAATCATCCGTGGCCCTATCGGCGACCATCGAAAAAAAATTGAGCGATAAACTTGTCCTGTCTTATGGGGCCATGTATAAGCTTTTGCGCGATACAAAATCAGTTCGGGACGGCACTTTCGACCTATTTAAAACCCCTATGCAGCTGCAATGGTCGAATGTCGATAATCTGCTCGACCCCACAATCGGCCAGACGCTGAAATTGAAGGCCATCCCTTCTTTGCAAGTACTGTCCCCTTATTTTGCCTACTCGATCAACGCACTGACTGCCTCATGCTATTATCCATTGACAAAAGACAAAAGAATCATTTTTGCTGCCAAATTAATGGCTGGTTCAATCATAGGAGCAAGCAAGCATGAAATTCCTATCTCTGAAAGGTTTTTTGCCGGTTCAGAAAATGCCTTAAGGGGGTATGCCTTTGAGTCCGTCTGTCCGATAGGATGCCATCATAAGCTGCTGGGGGGACGTTCGTTGCTGATTCAATCAATAGAACTTCGTACGCGAATCGGTAAAAATTTCGGGATGGTGGGATTTTATGAGATTGGAAATGTCTTCCCCTCTTATATTCCTGATTTCCGCCAAGAATTTCTTCAATCTGCCGGTGCTGGTATCCGTTATTACACCCCGGTCGGTCCCCTAAGGCTTGACATCGCCTTCCCGCTCAATC
>JAJTHR010000149.1 GCA_021298935.1 Parachlamydia sp.
ACTCGTATGTTGTACTATTTATAGTGATTCGTTTATATAACAAAAAATAGAATACATCTACAACAATCCTGGCAATGAAAAAATAATCCCCCTGTCTGAAGACTATTATTTTAATTCCGCTAGGAATTATGCTTGTTTAGAAAATGTATTGGATGTAATTTTATTAGATTTGTTTTGACTTTGATTGTGGGCACGGATTGCACCCGAGGCTTTAACCGAATAGACGAGGTAAAACAGCGCTAGCGGATTCAATCGTATTTGTCTTCAGCAGCATAGGTTCTATATTGCGGATTAACATCAAATCTTCTACCAACTGAGATTGATGATGTCATATAAAAGTTATACTAAACCATATGAAGAAACTAATTCTAATTTTGATTTTATTCTCTTGTATTATAAATGCACAAGAATCAAAGTCGTATTTGTTACTAATTTCTGTCACGAAACAAAATACAACGATTGATAAAATCAAATCTAAAATTTATGCTCTTTGTCTTGATGAGAATGGTAAGTTAAGTGCAAAAAATGAGTTGCTAAATGTAGTTTTTGAGGGGTATTCAGATCAGCATTATGATCAATGTTTAAAATGTGATTCCATACCAATAACTGAAAATTATTCAACAGATACATTTAAAATAAGCGATAGTTTAGGTTTAAGGAATAAACATTTTTTAGAGGAAAAATTAGTTTTTAAAAAGAAATTATTTCGTTTGAAATTTCAGTCATCAATGCCTTTCACAACAGATTACTTTTATTTAATAGTAACTTCTGAGGCGTGTATTGGTAAATTAGATAGCAAGAGCTCAAATCAATTAATGAATAGGTCTATTTTATTGATCAAAAATTTATGGAGCATTAGTGATTCAATATTAGATGAAAGTGAAAAAGATAACGTTATAGCTTATTTATTGAAAAAGTAAATATTTTGCCTACCTGCGCTACCGGGGTCTAAGAAAATAATTGAAGGGAATATATTTAATTCGCAAAATCAGTCAATGGACAACGACATGAAAAGAGAGAAGTACGTGTACTCGATATCAAAATAGTTAAGATCAACAAAGTAAAAAAATATGAAAAGCAGGTTTATACAGATTTTAATAAACACTTTTTTAGGGTATTCCGTTTTGGCAGTTTTAAAATGTTTAACAATTTTTTATTTTATTGTAACTGATGAATACTTCTACAGGGGAGAATTTAATAATGATGAATTGTTGTTAAAAGCGCATAACTTTTTACTCTACATTAAATTAGTTCCCATTTTAATTTTTTTGCTTTTCGCTTTTTTCTTAAAAAAAATAATGGATGTTTCATGGTTCTATTTTATTTTAAGTAGCTGCTTCGCACTTATCATTTTTAGATTTTTTGATGTTTCCATTAATACTATTTTTATGTTAACTGAAAATCATATAATCAACGTTTTTATAGCAACTCTTTCCAATATTCTTATCATTTATTTCATTTTATTTTTTCATAAAAAGGGATGAATTCCCCCTGCTAAGCAAAGTGTTCCTTTTATGCACAATGCTCCGCATCCCGATAGCTATCGGACCCCGATCGCGCGGTTTTACAATCCCCCGCCCCCGCGCGAAATGAAATTCGGCGAAGTCAATCCTTCGCGTAGTGGTGGAAATTAAGTTATAATTGCAATATAGGAATCATCTTAGGTTGGTTATGTCTGCAACTATTTGATTCTTTACTTTTTGTCTTGACACAAAAAGTAACAAAAAAGTCAAGGCTGCATATAAAAAAGCGACTTTTCTACGTCGTCATGCTGGTCCGCAACCCAAGCCGCTATCGCTATGAGGGTTGCTCCTTAACGCATGACCGACTTGAAAAGATACGCTTTTTTCTATAAGGCCGGGGGCGTTCTAACGGGAAAGAAGTGAATACAACATGGTGTGCTTTGAGTCATTAGTCGTTAGACATTAGTCGTTGGACGTTAGAAAGTCGTAAGTCAAAAAGTCGTAAGTCGTAAGTCATTTTAGCGGTCAGCTATCAGCGATTAGCAATTAGTTTCAACATCAATCAACACTTCTTTGCTCTTGCTTCTTTACTCTTTCTTCTCAACTTAAAAGTCGTTAGACGTTAGTCAAGGAGGACGTGTTAGCACGCGCATTTATAATTTAAAATTCAACATTTAAAATAACTCCAAAGCGGTCTTTTTTCTTGCTTCTTTCCTCTTGCTTCTGTAAGGTTGGGGGAAAAAACCGGACCATCTCCGGAAAAATACTTTGAAAAAAGGGGAAAAACCCTAAAGGACATTTGAAATGGATTTTTTATTTTAGTGCACAGGGTTGGCCACGGGCAAAATCGTGTATCGTGGACAATTGGTATAGCTGGGCCTGAAGGGGCCAAAAACGGCAAAAAAGCCCCTTTTTTGTAAGAAATAGTATCGATTTATGGCCTTTTTGGGGTTTTAACAGTGATACTTTATCCATGCTTTAGCTATGCTTTATCTATGCCTTTGCTAGGGCGATGCCCTGAAGGAATGGATTTTTGAGGGGGATTTTGGGGATTTGGTATACATGGAGGGGGAGTTTTGTACGAATGGGAAGCGGTGATGAAGAATTTTTGAAAGTAATAGAAATAATATTAATTAAAGCCTTAGAATTTAGACGTATGCGGCCAATGGGTTGGGTAGGGTTGAAGATTTCAGAGGTGTTAACTAGTTGTGTGAAATTTAAAAAAACGATATGCTAAAATTAGAATACTTAATTTTTATAGATAACGAAGGAATTAAATGCAATGATGAAAAATCATTTAATCATTTGTTGCAATCTAATCCTGATATTGAGGTCAAAAACAATAAAATAAAATATAAAAGTATAACAGTAGATTATGAGTTGACATTTGGTCAAATAGCAGATACTAACAGAACATATTTTCACCTAATTTTTAATTATAATGAAATCGACAAAATTGATATTTATGTTAGTCTTTTAAAGTCAGTAAAATCGGTAATTCATATAATTACAAAAACTCCACAAACTCTATATGACGGAATAAGCATTTATTATTCTAATTTAGCTTATCCGATTATTTCAGACATAGAAAATGTAATGAGGAGACTGATTACTAAATTTATGTTGACTAAAGTCGGTGTTGACTGGATTAAAGATAGAACTCCCGATGATGTAAAAAGTTCGATTAATTCAAGTAATAAGGATTTGACTTATTTACATAATGTTGATTTCATTCAGTTAAAAAACTTTTTGTTTAGTGAAAATTACCCTGTACATAAAGAAAACTTGGTTAAAAAACTAAAAGAAGCAAAAGATATAAGCGAACTTAATCTCGATGATATAAAGGTTTTAATTCCAAACTCAAATTGGGAGAGATACTTTTCAACAAATATATCAATTTCGAAAGAAAAACTTATAAAAAGTTGGGATGAT
>JAJTHR010000145.1 GCA_021298935.1 Parachlamydia sp.
GTCCCAACAATACACATTTATTTACAGATTTGCGCGTATCTCCAGAAGGTATAGATTAATTAACGTTAATTATGCGACATTGCGCAAGATGTAAAATTTTTCACTCCCGTGAGGTGATCAATTTTGCTTTTGAAAACACGGGTGATGATCTTTCCGTATTGTTTGCCGAAAAATTCAGCTTTGAATGACTCCTTGGCCCCCGCAATGTGAATAAAATCATTCAAAGGGACAGGTTCCGCCCCTTCAAGAAATAAATATTCAATTCCGTTATCAGTTTTGACGAGCGGATTTTCAGGATTTGCCTTGCGCAGCTCTTCTTTAAGGATTTCCGCTTTTTCCTCAGATTCAACCACCAGGCCAGCCATCATGCGCGGAGGAATGCGGTCTTTAATCATGACTTCATTGTCATGCCCTTTTTCTGCTTTGGCATGGTGTTTTTTCATTTGGGTATAATCCCCTTGCACAGCTGCTTCTAAACCCTCGGCAAGCTCGGCCAAATTAGGCCGCTTGGCGTAGGACTCCTTAGTACCCGTTATGTTAATTAACATATTTTTTTGCCCTTCAGGCTGACGACGAATCCCGTAACTGTCTTTGACATGCGCATAGCAGCCGGCTGCTTGAGTTGCTTCTAATTTCCAAAGAATCTGTATTTCGCCTGAAAAAGGAAATTTGTCTTTTGGATAATCGTTATTTTCCATCATCCCCTTTGTCATCATGCGGCTGAAGGCCGAATCCCCGCCCCCCATGATAAAATCATCGCTGGAAGAGGCGCCGCTAATAAATTTCCCCTCTTCAAAACGTGTGCGCGAGGATTGAGCACCTCCATTTAACATCATGACAATGCGATCGCAGACTTTCGGGTATTCTTCATTCAGTCGCTTGGAATAGTCGCTGCCCGACTCCCCCTCCATTTGCGTAATCGTATGACCGACGCCGCACATGAGGCCGACTGCCCCCTTGCTGCGTAAATGATCCGCCATATCCTTAATGACAAAGCTTGTCTTCCCGGGATATATTTCCTCTTGCGCTAGTAGTTCAGGACTCTCTTCAAGGTATTTTTTTAATACCTCCTTCATTTCGGGGCATCTTTTCATGACCTCTTTCTTATAAGAAGTCACGCTGCCTGAATAAGTACCTGGCTGCGTTTCTAAATCCACGGCTTGGCGCGGAAAAAACGTGTGGAAGAGCAAGCCGATTTTTAACCGTTCCTCATCGCTTGGACGGGTGGTACAAGCCACTGGACCGACCCCTAAAATGGCCATCATGGAATGCAATTGCTGCAGAGCAACACCTGGCTCCTGCCCATGCTCTAACTCAACCTGTACCTGATTCCTCAATAGGGTGGAGGCTTTATCGTTTCCAATTTTTACCTTTCCAATCCCAGGAAATTCAATAGTTAAGGCTTGCGTTGGTTTTTCCTTATTTATGATATGCATTTGATCGCCGCCATCAGCCGATTTAAACCCGTCATCCACTTGGGAAATAATCACCTCTCCCTCTTTAGGCTTTAAATTAGCGGGTAATTGACTGATAAAAGCGGCAGCCCCTTCATCAGTTAATAATGCATCCAACGTGAGTTGAACTTGATTGCGGGCATGATGGCTTAACTGTAAAATGACTTGATCCGTTGTCTTTTCCCCTTCTGTTCTTTGTATAATCCTGATTTGACCTTGCTTTACAACCCCTGTATCGAGCCCGCTCGTCCATTTACCCTCTGGCTTTGAAGAGGATGAAAGATCATAAAGGGGGTGGGATTCCGGAAAAGAAATTTTCTCAGCAGCCATTTTTCTCTTTTCAAATGCCTTCGTTACTTCACCCGCCTCCATATAGATATGGGCCGCAGATTCCAATTTTTCATGGGCGGATGTCACGTCTTTACTATCAGAAGATTTAAGCAATGAGGTTGCTGATTGGATATGCTCATCGATATTTAGCATTTGGGAAAGGCTGATCATTCCTTTTTTTATAAGAGATTTGACTCCATTTAAATTAGGAGGTGACATTTCAGAAATTGTAGACCTGATGTTTTCCAGATACTTTAAAATTTTTTCACCCGCTACAGATTTAGCTTGTGAGACTTCATGGCTTAATCGGCGGGGAACTTTTCCAAGTTTCAGTGGTTTGACGTGGTTGGGAATATTTTGCACACTCTTCAACTCATGGGGAATTTGCCGCACCACTACGGACACATTATCGGCTTTACTCTGAAGTTGCTGTTTAAAAGAAGAAATAAGATTGACATTGCGCAAAGTTCCAAAGACCGCTTTCTTCTCGGTCTTTGTTTCTTTTGTGACTGGGGATGGGTAGCCCTTGGTTACCGATGACACTGCACTTTGCAGACTATTCGGAATCATACAACCCTTTTTAACCTAAGTTTTGAGTTTATCTACCTGAAATTCAGGCATCTTGCGGTCATCTGAAAAGAAATTTCATCTTGACAATAGTTTAAACTATTGCCTTCGATGAAATTTTTTCCAGCTATCTCGCAATCTACTTGAGCTTTCAGGCAGAGAAACCCAAAACTCAGGTTTTTAGCTTGTTTTCGGCTCCTCTTGCTCAGCTGCTAACAAACCGCTGGCGATTGGTTGCAGCACTTCAATGGGGAGTCTATTTTTAAAAGCGCAAAAAAATAGAGTGACCTTATCGATCACTTGCCTAGCCTTTATAGAATGGTCATTAGGTAAGGCCCCTTTTAGTTGCAACCAGCATGCCAGTTTTAGGTTGCTGTTTTTTGCTGCCAATTCAAGAGGGGAGGTTCCCTTTAAATAGGGACCGCAATCCATTTTTGATGTCGCGTTGACGTCTGCTCCCTTCAAAATCAATCGATGGGAAAGAGATAAAGATAGGGATGGGTCATCATTTAAGGCAGCCAATAGCAGCGGCGGCCATTGAAATTCTCCAATATCCGTTTTGGCCAGCTCCCTCTTCTGATTCAAAATATATATAGCCAAAGACTCGTTCCCTTTTAATAGCGCCATTCCTAATGCACTCGAACCTTCTTTATTTAAGCTAGTTAGAGGAAGATTACCGCACTGCTCGTTAAATTGCTCAACTGTTGTTGTATTATTAATATCAGATAAAAAAGAAATATTCATTTAATTACCATTTTAGATTTAAATAATTATGATAAATTATTTAATTATTTTCCACCTAATATTTTTAATGCATTAAAACTCATTACTTCAATATTTAATTTAGAATTTTCTATAATAACATTTAATTGTTCCATTTTATCTTCTTCAGTAAAAGCTATATGCATTTTTTTTAAAGGAACTTTCCCTTTTACCAAATGTTCATCAAGGTCGGTTCCTTCCAGAATATTTCCTTTTACAGAAGTTGAGCCAAAAATAATGGGGAATGAATCGTTCACAAGTTCCCTAAGGGCATGAGTCGGTTCAATAAAAGGAGGCGTACTACAAGCCTCTTCAAGAGATTCAATAAAATCAATAATGACCGAAGGAGAATTCTTTCCCTTTAAATCTTGCTTAAGTTCATCCAAATGCTGAGACAGTTGAGACACTTTAACATCAAAGTCTGGATCTACCACTTTCATGCGGCCAATATAAAGCTCAGCTCTTAAGAAATCAAATTTGGTCCCTTGACCATCAAAGGTATTTAAATGGTCTGGATTTTTGCTAATTTCTTGCATTGCATATTTTAGTTTCCGTCCAATCGAATCTTTTGAAAGATAGTTCCATTCTCGATTGACATCTGGCTTAAATGAAGTCGCATAGTCCAAAGTCGTTTTCACACCTGTTTGCGAAACCGATGTTCCTGAAAGTTTAGTATTATTTACACCTGTGTCAGGGATAATTCCTTGACCTAACTCACCTGTCAAAGGAATGATATTTTTTTTCAAAAGCATGCCTGTCGGATAGAGAGTCTTATCCATTGCAAGCATTACGCCCAAAGCAGGAGAGCGTGTACCATGAAGCCAAGTAATATTTCTTTCTTGCAGATGTTCGCTTTTTCTTAATTGCTCAAGTCCATCAACTAAATTGCCCAATATTTCATCTTTATCTTCCGGATTAAGCAACATCGCTGAGAAATTTCCAATCAAGCCATATTTATCTTTTATTTGCTGAAATTCATCTGCAAATCGATCGGAGACATCCATGTCGCCTGAATTTATTTGCCTAAATACATAAGAAACTCTTTTGGCTTCCTGCAATGATGGGTTTGATTGAACTAAACTTTGGAAATCCTGCTTCAAAGAATTATAGTTCTCTAAATCTTTTTCATATTCGGCCTGGCGGGTTTTTACCGATATATCAAAAAGGCCAAGGAATAGATTTGATATGCTGCTTAATTCATTTTTTTCAGAATAAAGATGATGTTTTAAATCTCGCTTTTGTGTTTTTAAAGATTGATATTTTTTTTTAGTTATCCCATCATTTTTGGCTTTATTTAACATTTGATCAGAAACATTCGAATCTAATGGGGATAAATTCTTTAATTTTGGCGAAGATGCTTTTTGAAGAGCCTGAGGTAAAACACGACTATTATTAA
>JAJTHR010000250.1 GCA_021298935.1 Parachlamydia sp.
ATAAAGTTGGCTTGTCAGCGCTTCAGATTTAAAAGATCTTTTCGAAGTTGATATCTTTGAATATCAACAAGGAGAGATCTTTTAAAGATGAGGGTGATCACAAGTCAAATTTATGATTTTAATTTCGGGAAATGGTATAACGCCTAAAGAGAAGATTTCTTCAATGGTTCTTTTTGCTTGTTCTATGAGCTCAAAGCGCTTAAGTGCTTGTTCGTAGGAATGTTGGGTCTTTGAAATAGTACCCTTAAATTTGGAAGATTGCCTCTCAATTCGGATTGTGAGATCAAGGTGATGTTCTTTGATTTTCGTTTCGATGTGTAACATGTCTCTTTGCAATACTTTTTCAAAACAGAAGTAACTCCGATCGGGATCAGGCAAAAACTTGTTAACCTCTTTGCAAAAATCACATGTGCATGAAATCTGACCGGTACGTGTTAAACTTATCGGTGCTATGGGAGATGAAGAATAGTGCTCTTGCGCATATTGTAAGAAATCCTGGGCAATAATCTTGAAAATTCCAAGATCACCAAGTTGATTTTTGTGACCTTCTATAAGGTTGATCACAGCTGGAGCATAAATTAAAAAGAGAGTGGTCGGTTGTTTGTAATTGTTGATCGATGCGATCACCTCATTTGCAATTTGTTGATTTCCAATAACGATCAGCATCTTAAAAATTTCAGTAAGCGCCTGTTTCGCCCTGTTAGGTTCTTGGATCGAAGTGAGAGATTTTACTACTTCTTGAAACCACTGTATGATCAGAGCGTGGCTTTCTGGAGAGGTGGGCTTTTCTAATAGCAATAGATGCAGCCAGGCAAGTACTTTCAGGGCACCGAATCGCATGTGTTGAAGGAGAAGATCGTGAATTTCTTTTGTAAAAACAACCCATGAAAATTTGTCCAAGATCTGAACCAATGTTTTGACAGGGATTTTTGTTAAGTCACGTTGTAGTTCCAGCTTGATCGTCTTTTTTAAAATCTCCTCATCTCCCAAAGCAATAAAATATTCTATTAATTCTTGTAAGTCAGTGCCCTTTTTATTGTTAATGATATGATGCGCTAACTGGATAGCGGTTTTACTGTTTTCTCCTTCTTTTACATCGCTCTCTTTAATTAATTTTTTCAAATAATGGATAGCAAATGCAATGTCACTCTTGAAAACGATCTCTAGGTCGCGCTTTTCTGGCCACATAATGATGGCTCCTCGATGGTACCATAATTCTTTTGTAGCACCTTCATTGCCTGTGGCTTCTGATATTGAAATTTCTCGACCAGGTCCCTTACGCAAAGCAATTTCTGTAAGGATTTGGTCTTCTTCGAGAACGAGCTCTTCTACCTCAATTTTTTCTCCTGTTGGACTAATGAAATGATGAGCATAGACCTCTTGACAAGTGACTTCACATTCTTCATATTCCCCATTCCAACAGTCCCCGTAGCTTTCTTCAAAGTAGCTCACTAAACATAAGAAAACTTTACACTGATTTTTTTGCGCTATCTTGAACAGAATGGAAGCTTTTGCGAAATCATGATTTTTAAGATTTTCAACTGCTAGATTTTGTTCTGAATAGGAGTGATCTAACAGATATGTCAGGGTAAGATTTTCGTTTTCTTTTTGACTCCAAGCTTGAATATGAGTATTTATTTGATCAATAATTTTTTCTTGTTGAGATAAAGCGGGCTGTTTAACTCTGTTGGCTATGGCCAAATTATAGATCAAGGATAGTCGAAATCCAGACTGGATGAGGAGCACTTCATGATAGCAATCTGCATAGAATGCTGCGAATTCAGGATAAAATTTACTTTTTCCTGCGAAAGAATGTTGCGTTTGTTCTGTGCCATGCCGAATGATCAATTCGCCACCTTCATGAGTGGATGGCAAATTGATCACCATAGTAGCAAACATATTCGGAATTTTTTCAGTATCTCGATGTTCTTTAAAAAATGAGCCTTTTGCATAGAGCAAAACCTTATATAATTCAAAATGCACTTTGCAATCAGACAAACCCAATTTGTTTGCTACTTCCTTACAAGCTTTTTCTACAACGAGGTTCCATTCAGGATTAGATAGTTCTACCATTTTTGATGGGACTTGCCAAACATTACGTACATTTGTGTCGATGATCGTCTCTTCTTTGCGACCAAACGGAGCCTGTTCACATTGATTGACGATGTCTTTAGCTTGATGCTCTGAAAGAGGAAGGGAAACTTCACCTACGTTCTGAATCACAAGCCCTGGAAAAATGGGACTCATCTTCCCAAAGGTCGAAAATGTTCCTGAGCTTTCTATTTGCTTCATCAATTTAACGAATGGGTGCATCTTTAGCCTCCGGTGCAGGTCGTTGAAGGCAGAAAATAGCCTAATTTTTTCACGTGTCTTCGAAAATGTTCTTCTCGTTCAGTGAGAACGATTAATTGCCGCTCTGGTACTAGGAATGTAAATTTTTTCAATTCCCGATCGTTCGCAAGTAACAAAGCAAGATGAGCGTCTTGGCATTCAATAAGAATATATGATCCTCGTTTGGAGAGTTGTCCATTTTTCTTCTTGAGATCATCAAAAAAAGTACGGAAAATCGGTGGAAAGTTCTGATCTACGGAAAGAGCCATCAATTGATTTTCAATTTCTTCAAGAAGCATCCCTTGTTCCAATAAATTTATAATTTTTATTTTAGAAAGAGTCCAAAGATTGTCTGAAATTTGGTCGCAGAAACGATCTACAATCAATTTATCAGATGGGGCAATGGCTTGTGTTGTTAATGCAAGTTCTAAATTCGGAAGGAACTTGAATTGAGTTTTGCTTATTGTTTTTTTTATTTCATAAGAATTTTTGATTCCGAGTATCCATTCGCCAAGAGCTGTTAATCGAAAATATTTTAATCCATCGTATCGGCTCAACGCGCCAAAATCATCAGCTCCCCAAAGATCGTGATGGTCAGTAACAGATTCCCATGGAACTGTTAAACACACGTCGATGAGGCCTAATGTTGCAGCATACTCAAGCAAAAATGCTCGTGCAAAACGGCCATTAAGATGTTCCCAAGTCACATGATTGTATCCGAAACTGCCATGCTCTCGATCGCAGATATAAAGCGTCCAAGGATCCTTAATCACATCAAACCCCTGTCCTAGAGCAATTAGAAATTTGGAAAAATCGTGAATCGCAATCCATTTACCGGAGGGCATTTGTGCGAGCCCTTTTGCTAAAGCCTGCCTTCCAGTAGATGCAGGGTATAGAGGATTTCTTTTTGCCTTTTGTCCTGCAATCATATCAATACGGCTGAACTCATGAAATAGATCATTTTCAAGCCATGCTGCCCATAATAAACGAATGACTTCTTGTGGAGGCAACTGAAGTGCTTTTGTTCCCTGGCGACTTAAAATTAATTTGCCATTTTCGATTTTGGCAAGTTTGCCACCTATAAGAATGTGTGGCCACGCAAAGGGACGAATCCCCAATTTACCCATTTGAACATCATATTTATTTTGTGCTTCTACATCAGCAGCATAAAAATCTCCTGCATGCAATAATTCGCGAATCTTTATAGCACTTGCAGATCCAACATTGCCAGTAGCTGGTCCTACTTTCACAACACTCTGCTCGCATAAACGGAACATAGAAACAACATCTGCTAATGCAGCTTGTTCTGTTTCGTGAATGATAAGATTCAATTCTTCAGACCCATCCCTAAACCTTCTAGGCACAACAAATTTTGTAGGCACTTGCTCATGACTTTCAATGTTTGTTTTTTGTGGAAGAGGGATAATTTCTTTCAGAATGATCGATAGATCTTTTGTTAAGCTTCGATTTTTGTTAAAGAGAACTGCTAATGGGCTTTGAGCTTCTTTATCTCGGCTCCAGTAACTCACTTTAAGTGTTGGACAAGATCCATATTTTGCCTGAATGCGAAAAGAATCAAACACCCCAGAAAAGTTATGAACTGTTTCTTGCAAGGCTGCTTGTTCGAGCTGTGTTACTTTTGAATACAAGACTTTCAGATTTTCTCTTGAAAAAACCCAAGATACAAGAGACCGTATTAAATCTTCTTTTTTTGCCTGTTTGGGAACCGATGTATTCGGTATTAATTTTTTCAATAATTCAAACCGTGTTTTGAGGTCTTGAATAGTATAATCCATTAACGAATCAGCGTATGTTTCCATGATACCTCATTTCATATTCATATCCTTGCTCGATAAGAAAAAGTTGTCTTTTGAAGGCGAATTCTTGTTCATCAGTGCCTTCTGAAACCAAAGTATAAAAATGGGCCGTCCGGCCATCTTCTTTCGGTCTAAGTATCCTTCCAAGGCGTTGTGCCTCTTCTTGTCGAGATCCAAATTTCCCAGAAACTTGAATTGCTACTGTAGCATTAGGTAAATCGAGCGCAAAATTTGCCACGGAGGAAACTACGATCCTTTTTTCAAGTCCTTTTCGAAATCGGTCATAAATTGCATCTCTTTGATGTTGAGGCGTTTTCCCATGAATGCAGGGCATTTCAAAAGATTTTGCGATCGCTTGAATTTGTTCTACATATTGCCCTATGATCAAGATGCTATCTTCGGCATGGGTTTGCAGTAATTCTGAAATTGTCTTTTGTTTCATCGAATTTTCTGCTGCAATCCTAAATCGTTCTCGTTTCTGTGCTCTTGCGTAATCCATTCTAGTCTGTCCAATCAAAGGAATTCGAATTTCTGTACATTTTGTTTGAGCAATCCACCCTTGTCTTTCAATTTCTCTCCAGGGGATATCGAAGCATTTGGGACCAATGAGTGAAAAGACATCGGTCTCTCTTCTATCTTCTCGGATCAAAGTAGCCGTGAGTCCTAGGCGACGAACAGCTTGGATAGAAGCAGAAAATTGAAATACCTGAGCAGGCAACAAATGGACCTCATCGTAGATAATCAATCCCCAAGGACAAGCATTAAAAATGTCAAAATGGAGAAATTCACTATTTTGTCCTCTTCTAGAAGTGAGCATTTGGTAAGTTGAAATCGTCACAGGCCTAATTTGTTTCTGCTCTCCTGAATATTCACCGATATCATTCTCATCGAGTGTCGTTTTTCGAATGAGTTCTTGCTTCCATTGATGGACTGAGGTGGTGCCTGTTGTAAGAATCAAAGTATGTGTATTCATTCTCGTTAAAACCGCCATTCCCACGATCGTTTTCCCTGCACCACATGGAAGTACTATGACTCCACTCCCTCCAATTTTTGAACCACTATCACAAAATGCATCAGATGCCATTCGTTGGTAATCTCTCAAAAGACCATCTTCACGAAACATCACTGGTTGCGATAATTTCTCACCTCCAGCATATCCTGCAAAATCTAAAGCTGGATAACCTTCTCTGATCAACGCTTGCTTGACAAGCCCTCGATCAGTAGCGCGAATACTTGTGGTGATGGGATCAAGATCTTTTTGAAAAAACTGTGCTATAGGTTTTCTTAATCTAATTAGCTCCATTAAAGCCGCATCACGAGTTTTCAGTAATAGGTCTCCTCCATTAGGATGAATTTCAACAGAACCAAAACGGCTCAAGGTGTCTTGAATTTTTTCCAAAATCGCTTTGGAAACGGGGAACTTTGCAAATCGTTGTAGTCTTTCCGTCACCTCCTGTGAGTCGATGCCAGAGGATGCTGCATTCCAGAGAGAAAGATCGGTAATTCGGTAGGTATGGATATATTCAGGACTTTTAACGATCTCTGCAAAAGGAGCGATGGCTTTTCTTGTTTGTTCAAATAGAGGAGATTGAACTTCTAAGAGAAGAGTAAGATCTGATTGAACGATTAATGGGAGTTGTTCATCCATCAGAATATTACCGTTTATGGGACTCAAACACGTCATAAAAAAATGAAATTTTTGCTAGCATCACGCAACCACCTCTAAAAATCTTCAATAATGTTATCCGCAATAGAAAGCTCTTCACCTTTTATGAAATCTCTTAAGGCTATATTTGCCTGTTTATCGAAATCCAGTACAACGTTTGGATGGCTAAATCGATTGACATGACGTTCTGGATAAGGGTAAAGCCAACAAATACCATTACGGTGATGGCAAAAATTCTCTTTCTCATATTGGGGAAGTTTTTCATATTCATCTTCAGAAAGGGCTTTGAGATCCCATTTTATTACCACTTCACCTTTCTTAAAGTTGCGATTTGCGAACGCTCCAATTCGGTCGTCAAATTGGCCTATCTTTGATTCTTTAAGCAAAATATCCCCGAAATCTTTGATCGTTGTTTCTTGCCGGGCACCGCTCTCTTTTTGACCAGCCAACATTTGTGTTTGGTTTCTTCCTCGATTAATCTGTTCAATAAATTTTTCCCTCATGAAGCCGCCTTGGATGTTTAGTTGAGGGGTTGCTTTTTTATTTATTTCAAGAAGGTGCACATCTGGATTGCTACCTTTTTCGTGAGGAGCGCCATAAAAAACCTGCGAAATTCCAGATTTAATAATGGCCGTCGAGCACATTGCACAAGATTCAGCGTTAGCATAGAGAATGCAACCATCGAGTTTTTTCTTTTTAAGTTTTTTACAAGCTAATTGGATTGCCTCTATTTCAGCATGAGCAATCGCAAGTTGCTTTGTATTGGCCTGGTTATGAGCAACAGCTAAGATGTTATTTTCCGGATCAGTAATGATAGCAGCAAATGGTGGATTCCCTTCTTGTATGGCGATTTCAACTTCTTCATAAACCAAGTTCAAGATTCTTTCTTGTTCTCGAGATAAGACAAAGCTTGATTCAGTATTATTAAATGAAGGAAGCTGGCCATCGAAAACTTCTACACTGAGATCTAAAAGTTGTTCGAGCCGGATAGATGTTCCACAATATTTTCTCTTACAGTCTTTATGATATGCATCGATAGCCAGGTTAGAATTTTGAAAAACAGCCATTGCTTTTTCTATATTTTTAGTGCGCATATAATAAATCAAAAAATCTCCATCAGGTTGCCGATCGAGAAAAGCAGACTCGACTATCACCCCTTCATTTCTTAAAGACTCTAAAGTTTCTTCTCGTCGATCCATCAAAGTTTGAAACCATTCTCTCACTGAATCTATTGAATTTTCTTTTAATGCAATGCGAACGCAAATGCTTTTCATAGAATTTTCCAGGGTACATTCGCTTAATCGATCTAAATCGGCCCCTACTTTCAATGTAAATAGGGAAAATAGAAAAAAACTCAGCGTCTTTAAAAATCTGATCATAGCATTCACAATCTAACCAGATATACGAACAACATAGTGACCTTGGGCTTTCGATACCTTTTCCACAACTTCTTTGACATTATAAAGTTCATGGTCGTTAGGGCCAGAAACGTAATGAGGTTTTCCTTCATAACCAAAAGAAAACTTCTTCTCATACGCTAGATGAGCTTCAATAAAAGAAGAAGAGATTCCGTTCCAGCTTGAATGAGGGGCAATATCAATGGTTTTTGCAAAATCTACGGCTCCAAGAATCAGGCTGCGGGCATCTTGATATGAGACAGTCTCAAAATCATAATCATCACCCCTATTGTAGATTTGAGACAGGTCTCTTTTTGTGATTCCGAATTTTATAATAGTATCTTTGAGACCTAAGCACCAAAAATCCACTAAATAGCTTATTAAAACATAAGAATCATTGGTAAGTTTTCTTGTGACATAAACAGGCGAGATACCCGTTTCTTGCCAATTTTTAAGAACTTTGCATTCATAAATTGGAAATTTGCAACATTCAGAAGTTGCTGGAAATACACCACTCTTTTTCTGAATCCCATAACAGCAAAACTTAAATTTCTTTCCACTTCCACACAGGCAAGGTGCATAGACATCATTCATAATCATGTTCTCAATAGTATGGTATTGCTTAATCGTGTATTACCTGCTACAATCCAAGCTCTATTTTTTAATTGTTTTGGATTCAACCACAGCCTTTAATGGGATGGAGCCACCATAAAGATGGTAATATTTGTTTTCTCCGCCAGGATTAGCTTCAAAGACCAATTTTCCAGGCAGCTTTTTAGTATCAATTTTTAAAACAACATATTCAGAAACTTTATCCCAATATTTTCTCATAGTCCTATCAAGCTGATCTTCTCTTGCAAGGTGAATAAAATCTTGATCAGCATCGGTTAACTTAAGCACATCCATGCTTTGACTTGTCCTCCAGTCTTCTACGGAAAGGACTTTATAAAGATATTGTGGAGTCATTTTGTTTTCAAGATTTTGTTGAGAAGATAGCTGTTGATCTGCGTGTAATGATAGCGTCCCAAACAAGCACATCAAAAACATAGTCAATATTTTCAACATACAAAATACTCCTTTTCACTGAATTGATTTGAATGGATGCTTCCGCCACACATGATAAAAATAAGGACTTAGAAAAAGCGGTCAAGCCTTCATAAGTCCTTGAGGAAAAAGAATCTGAGTGAGAGGATTCGAACCTCCGACCCCTTGCACCCCATGCAAGTGCGCTAGCCAAGCTGCGCTACACCCAGATAGAAACTAGACTGCCAGCAAGCCTTCAAATTGAAGCTTGGTTTCGGCCATGCGGACTGCGATCGATCCGCACTCATCAATGATTTTTTCAAGTGGGTCACCCGCATGCACGTTGGCTTGCCCGATATCGACACAAATTGAGGAACTGAATGTTACTCCACCCTTCATGCCCTTCACCCTAAAATTGGCAAACATGCCATCTTTCTTTTTGGTGATGCTAATAAAACGCACAACGTTGTTGTCTGCTATATTCATATTGACCTTTGAAAGCGATGATTATAGGAAATGACCCCTTTATCGTCAACTGGACAGATTAGAGGGTATCTTACAAATTAGCCTGATCACATCTTTATAAATCGGGCTTAAATTTATCTTGGGTATCGACCGCAAAGGCAGAGAAAATTTTAACCATTGCGACTGGCAGCTTTTCCGGAAAATAAATTTCTGTGTCCCAGTAATCAATTGTGTCTTCAACGAAATTACGGGTCAAACGAGCGAGGATAAATGATGTATTTTCTGGATCGACAATGATGAAACCTGTGCAATTTTTATCCAAATAGGCAATCGCAAGCCTTTCCCCATTTTCATCGTAAAAACTGAATTTGGCGGGCTCAGTTGTCGCATACTGGCCATCAATCAAGCCCATTTTTTGACCATCTGCATTATAAATGTCAATTTCTTTTCCCCATACATACAAAGCTCCCAAACAAAATAGGCGGCAGACTCCCTGCCCTTCATAGATGCCGTAGCGGTCATAAAGGTCATAGTGCGTTGTGACATGAAAAACACTTTTAACGATGCTTCCTTCAGGATGCTGATCCTGATTCATGTCAAATTCGGTTGAAAATTTATAGTCGCTGCGATGAATGCGAAATCCAACAGAATGATCTGCTGCAAAACCAAAGGCGCTGATGAATAAAAATAAAAAAGATAATCTTTTTAATAACATAAAAAATGTTTCCTTATTTAATTGGAAAACATATTTTATTTCTTAAAAAGATTTTGGGCAAGCAAGATATACCACGCGCGGATAGGTCTTTAAATTTTTCATCGGCATCTTTTGCGTCCCAGCTCATTGCTCGATCTTGCAAACTTATCCAAGTTTGCTGCGATCTCCGCAATGTACTGGGACATAAAATCTCGCCGCCAAAA
>JAJTHR010000040.1 GCA_021298935.1 Parachlamydia sp.
AAAGTTGGCTTGTCAGCGCTTCAGATTTAAAAGATCTTTTCGAAGTTGATATCTTTGAATATCAACAAGGAGAGATCTTTTAAAGATGAAGGTGATCACAAGTCAAATTTATGATTTTAATTTCGGGAAATGGTATTAATAACTCACCTCTGCCAAAAAGAGCAAAATGAAAGCCAAGAGATTTTGAAAAATCAATTAATTCAAAAAGCGCAGCAATATTTTAGTAATATTGCGAGCATTTTTGAAGTTAATTGAGATTCAAAAGATCTGCTTATTCATCTGCTCCTTTTGGCAGAGGTGAGTTAATAAGTGAGGCGTCCAGCAAAGGCGCGCGCCAGAGTCCCCCCATCGACATAATCGAGAGCGCTTCCCATAGGGATGCCGAAAGCCAGACGCGAAATTTGAACGGGTAGAGCGCCCAGCTCTTGTTTTAGATAAAGGGAAGTGGCGTCTCCTTCGAGTGTTGAGTCGAGAGCAATGATCACTTCTTTTATGTCTAGTGACTCGATCCGTTGCTTTAACTCTGCTACAGAAAGATCAGAGGGCCCTCTGCCATCCAAAGGTGAAAGCACGCCGCCCAAAACATGATAGAGGCCGCGGTATTCATGAGTTTCTTCGATTGAGAACAAATCTTTGGGCGTGGCGATGACGCAGATCAGGCTTGTGTCCCTTTTTGCCGTATCGCAAAAATAACAGGCCTCTTCGCCTTTTAGACAGCCGCAAACCGTGCAAGGCATCAGCTTTTCCTTTGTGGTACGGATGGCTTCTCCAAACTCTCCTAGATGCTCCTGGGGCCAATTCAGTAAATGAAAGGCAAACCGCTCGGCGCTTTTATTGCCGACGCCCGGCAGTTTTTTGAGGAGGAGGATAAGTTTTAACAAATGTTCTGGATAACGCATGAAAAAAACTATACACCACTCTCCCTTTTTCGAAAAGTCAATGAATCACCCATGAGCACCCAATCAATGCTTTTGTCAGGTTGGGGAACCTCTTCTCCTTTTCCATTTAACCAAGCAAAGGGCAAACTTCCAATCAACTTCATTCCTTCTTCTCTCATTGCCTCGTTAGGTTCAACCGCATATCCCTTAAATCCTAAGTCGATTAATCCTTCCGTTAGCTTCCCCGTTCCAGCGCCCACATCGGCAATCACCGCCTTGCAAGGATCGCATTGTGTATAATAAGCAAGAGCTTTGAGTACAGATTGAGAATACCCGACGCGATGAATATACATTTTAGCTAGATTTGTAAAATCACCAGGTTGCAATAGAAGCGTTCCTACATGAATTAATGAATGTAAAAAAACAGGCCCTTTACTTTTATAAGCCCCGACATGTATACAATTAAAGTATTTTAATGTCTAAGGTTTTCATCCGTTGACAGCGAATTATTAAAAGAATAAATTTAATTTTTATGAGTTGGGGTTCATCTATGTTTTCGTCTTCAAGTGCTTTAAATGACACAATTGCTCGTTCACCTCAGTCCTTGACTTTTTATCCTGTCGTAGACAAGTGTAAGCATCTGCCTATTCTAAAAGAAATTTTTAAGACTGTCTTAGAGCCCTTATATGGTTCGCAAGAGCAAGCATTAAATAAAATCATTTTGGGACAAGATCGAAAGTGTTTTCTCCTTTATGAGCAAGAAAATCCTGTTGGATTGGTTGCCTTTAAAACTCTTTTTACCGATGAATTTGCTTCTTTTGGGCTCCAAAAGAGTATTGAAATCAAATCTCTCTTTGTTGTGAATGCTGAGAAGAACTCTGGAAGGGGATTAGGATTGATTTTATTAAACAAGGTCGTTGAAGAAACAAATAAATTAATGATTGGACATGAATCTTTTCATGTGACAGTGAGTGAGAATAAATCAGAATCTCTTAATTTTTTTCAACGTAGAGGATTTAAGATCATTAATGAATGGGAGGGAAAATACGTTCCCAATGTGAAAGAATATTTATTATCTTGTTCTACAAAAAGCTTAGAAGTTTATTCTCCAGCAAAGAGTAGCATTCCGGCGCCTCATCTTTCTCTTTCGCCCGAACACCCACAGACATTAGTTTTTAATGAAGAAGACACCCACTTTAATTTACCGCCTGCTAAATCCCATCTTAAAAGGAAAAGAGAAGAAGAAAATCAAGACAGCCCCCGGGTTGCAAAAAAATCAAGACCCAATGTAATTGAAAATTCTCTTCCACTCACTTCTTCTTCGATAAAAAAACAATATCTAGAATTAATTCGGCGGGGAACAAAGACGGTAGAAGGACGAATTAATTCCGGAATGTTTGCTCGATTAAAAGTTAGTGGGATTATTCAATTCTTTAATGGAAAAGACAAAGTGCGCTGCGAAGTGATTAAAATTAACCAGTATACATCTTTTGCAGCCATGCTTGAAAGCGAGGGTGTCTCTTCTTGTCTACCTGATGTTAACTCCTTAGCAAGAGCCATCCAGATTTATAATGAAATTCCTAATTATGCCGCAAAAGCAGCCAAATATGGTGTTCTGGCTATCCACCTAAAAGTGATACCAACGTAAGATGCGAGAGAGAAAGGTGTCTACTTGTAGACACCTTTCTCTCTTAAGCTTTCAAATTTCGAATATCCCAAAAGGAAAAACAAGCTTTATCGGTTAAGTCTGTCCTAAACTAAACATTGTCTGACACACATCAATCTCAGATTAAAAAGATTTTTGGGTAAACTTTAAAGTTTATTGGATGCCGTTTTTGTAGAGGCCAAGGAGGGTGACGTCGTCGGAATGGGAGGCGCCGTCTGTAAACTGGTTAAGATCACTCAGGATGTGATCGATCAATGTGATAAGAGGGCCGCTCTTCCATCTCCTAATGGATTCAATAAACCTTTCTTCTGTATATAATTCATGATGGCTATTCATGGCTTCTGTGATGCCATCCGTGTAGAGGATCATGCATTCATTCGGATTCAGATTTAAATGATACAGCTGATAGGCACTCGTTTCCGAGACTCCAAGGGGAATACCCTGGTTGCGCATCACTAATTCAATTTCGCCCGCAGAGCGCAAAATGATTGGGGGGTTATGCCCCGCATTGGCACATTCCACCTCGCCCGTATGGATATTGAAAATGCCGTAAAAAGCGGTCACAAACATGCACGCATCATTATCAAGGCAAAGGATCCGATTGGCCTCGATCAAACATTCCTGAGGAGAAGAAGCCACTTGGGCTACCGTGCGGATAATCGCCCGGCTCATGGACATAAACAGGGCTGCAGGAATGCCTTTGCCTGAAACGTCTGCTATCAAAAAGCCTAATCGTTCAGAATCTATTTTGAAAAAATCGTAGAAATCGCCGCCCACATGTTTGGCCGGAATCATCTGCCCCATGATTTCAAAACTTCGACTCGTCGGAAAAGGGACCAGGTGGGGAATACTGGCCTGCTGTATATTCGCTGCAATAATCAGCTCTTTCTCCAAATCTGAAAGAACCGCCTGGGCTTCAACAGCCTTTTTTAAAGTGATGCATTGCTCAATGGCATTGAAAATTGTAATTTCTAAATCATTAAAATCAATGGGCTTAGTAATAAAATCGCAGGCGCCCCGATTCATGGCTTTTCGAATGTTAGACATGTCGCCATAAGCTGATATAATGACGGCTTTAAAAATACGTTTTAATTCTGGCAAATGAGATAACAAGACGAGGCCGTCCATCTCAGGCATGTTGATGTCGGTTAAAATGACATGGATTTCCTTATCCTGATGGAGCGTTTTTAAAGCTTCCGTTCCATTTGAGGCAAAAATAAATTCTAATTCTTTGGATTTAAGTTGTTTAGCGAATCTTTGTCGAATCAGCAATTCAACATCCGGCTCATCGTCGACAACTAAAATTTTTGCCATGTTAAACCAATTTATTTAATTAAGCCCAAAATTCAGGTTATATAGAGCAATTATTTTAATTTCAAGAGGTTGGGTTTTTAATAGGAAGGGTAATGGTAAATTCTGCAAATAGACCTTCTTCAGACCGAACCGATAATGTTCCATTATATTCATGCACAATAATATCATAACTTAAAGACAATCCAAGTCCTGTGCCGGCTCCAGGCGGTTTTGTTGTAAAAAAAGGTGTAAAAAGCTTTGCCTCTACTTCTGGGGATATCCCTGTGCCATTATCGCAACATGAGATAAGGATGTTTTTTTTTTGCTTTTCTGTAATAATTTTTATATAAGGTTTAAACGAAGGAGTAGTTTCAGATTTAATTTGTAGTGCGTAGTAGGCATTGTTAAGTAAATTGAGGAAGACCCGCCCAAGCTCTTGAGGAACGGCTAAAAATGCCGGAAGAGATTCATCGAATTTTTTTTCAAATCCCACATTGAAATTGGGATTCTTTGCACGCATGCCATGATAGGAAAGATTAATGTATTCATTTAATAAAGCATTAATATCAACCATCTCTCTCTTTCCCGGCGTTCCCCTTGAATGGAGAAGCATATTTCGTAAAATGCTATCTGCCCGCAATCCGTATTCGTGAATTTTTTCAATATTTAAGTTAAGCAATTTCATTTGTTCATCATAATTGCTTTTTTCCTCGATTGGAACATGAATGAAAAATTGCTCGTCGATACTTTTTTGAAGATCAAGAGAGAGGACGGCAAAATTAGTGATGAAATTCAATGGATTTTTTATTTCGTGGGCAATGCCGGCGGTCAAAGCCCCAAGGGAGGCCAATTTTTCTTGTATGACTAACCTTTTTTGCGTTTCTCTAAGCTCCTGAATTGTTTCTTCAAGTTTGATATTTTGAATTTCATAGTCATGGGTGCGCTTTTCTACCAGATGGTCTAAATTCCCGACTACTGTATCGAGCTGCTCAGCCATTTCATTGAATGAATACTCCAATTTTTGCAATTCGCTGCTGCTTGCGTCGATCTCTATTTTTTGCTTCAGTTTACCGCTCGCCATGAGTCTTGTTTTTTCTGTTAACAAAAGAAGGGGGTGCGTTATTTTTTTTGCGACCTGGACTGCCAGCAGGATGACAAGTAGTGTGGTCGATAAAGCGAGCAGCCAAAAAAGAGTTTTTAATTTTTGAATGGGACTTAGCAGCTCATTCATATCCATTTTTGTGATGACCCCCCAATTCAAGGGTGGTAAAAAATGGCGTCCTACCATCAATGCCTCAACCCCACGATAGTCGCTTTCCACTACAGCGATCCGGTTTCCATCTAATACCTTTTTGACAAACAATCCAAACGAACTTGCCGGGTTGATTTCATGGACGACAGTCTTGTCATCTTCATGCCTTAGCGGAGTAATGGAGACTAAATGATCCTTATCCTGGGCCACCACCAGGGTTTCGCCCGAAAGTCCTAAGCCATTATAGTTTTCAATCAGCTGATAAACCGACGTATTATTGATTTGAGCGAGCACTATTCCTGCCAGCCTCTGATCTTCGAGCAAAGGGGCGGCAATGAAGGATGCCGGGTTGGTAGGCTGGATGAAAAGCAAGGGGGAGACCTGTGTTTCTAAAAAACTTGTTACACTATCAAGCGTTTCGCGTAGCTGGGGTGCGATACTTTGGGGACTTAGTAAATTCATCCCCACATGGATAAAGGAGGGACGGATGGAAAATACGACTTCCCCCTTGCTTGTAATTAAAAATAAATTGCTGTATCCCAATGTTTCAGCCTGAAAAGCAATTGAAGAGCGGTATTTCTTTTCAAGCTCTGCATAGGAGAGAGAAGATTTTTCTCCTTTTAAAGCCTGTTCGAACTGATCGACAGCACGGGCGAGCCTTTCATCTTTTACAAGAGAGGCTGTATTGCGCTCCTTTTCCTTGAAATAATTCTCTATCAATTGGGCCTGCCTTAAACTAATGGCTTTCAAGTGATTGGCAGACTGGGTCAGCAAAGATTCTTTTGCCAGTTGATAGGTGATAAATGTTGTCCATGAAAGGGGTAAAAGGGCAATGAAAAGGAACCAAAAAAGAAGTTGCGTGCGCAGACTTTTGTTCAAAAAGGGATTTCTCATTTGCCCTTCTCATTTGAAATTTCCGCAAATTCCTTATACAAGTAATCAGTCAGTAATTCCCATTCCAGCTGAGAACGATGGATTTGAAAGGGCATTGGCCTGATAAGGGAGTTCGATTCCCAAATGATTTTAAATTGTCCTCCGGCTTCAATTTGACCAATCCTTGAGTATTTCCAAGCCCGCTGCCCTTCCACATCCATTGTGACAGGCCCCTCAGGTGCCTCGATCCGCATGCTGGGAAGGATGTAGCGGAGGGTCTTGACATCCGCAGTGCCCGCTTCTTCAACAGCTTGCGCCCATAAAAAAATTCCAAAATAACTGGCTTCTGCTGGATTATCGATAGCTTTCATTTCTGAAAAGCGTTGATAGTCACGCACAAATTTTTTGTTTGCTTCTGAATCAATGGACCGAAAGTAATTCCAAATGGCATAGGTGCCGATCATTTCCGGATAATCCAGTTCTTGCAAAAAGACTTCATCGAGAGTAAAAGAAAAAATGGCAACCTGGTCCCGCTGAATTCCAAATTCTTTTAATTTATTGAAAAAAAGATTGTTTTCATTTCCCAAAATAGATGTAAAGACAACATCAGGCTTGGTCTCTGAAATCTCCCTGACTATTTCAGTATAGATTGCCTCATTGCTTTCTTCTAAATTTAAATAGCGCTCGCCGACAACTTCGCCGCCAAAAACCTGAAGTTGATCCCTGGCAAGAATGTTGATTGTGTGGGGAATGATATAATTGGAACCGACTAAATAAAAAGTTTTCCAGTTTTTACGCATGCAGTAAGCGACGCTTGGCATGACCTGCTGATTCAAGGCGGCGCCAAGCCAGAGGATGTTAGGGGAGCTCAGTATCCCCTCGTACTGGAAAGGATAAATGAGTAAATTTTGATGTTTTTCGAATAAGGGCTTGGTCGTATAAAGGCTAGCCTTCGTCCAGCAGCCTACAATTACATCCACCTTTTCCTGCAAGATTAGCTCTTCAATGTTATTTTTGGCTGTTTCCCACCTAGATTCGGCATCCCTGACAAAAGCTTTTAATGGCCTGCCCAGCACACCCCCTTTTTGATTGATCTGTTCGATCGCCAATAAGGCTGCCTCTAAGGAAACCTTTTCTTTTAAGGTTCGAAAACCGGTGGTGGAAAAAACCAGGCCGATTTTTAACGGGGGTTTTTCTTCATGCGGAAAGGCAAGCGTGTAGAAATAGAAAGCGCTCAGCAAAACCATGAAAATTGTGATGAAAGTAAAAAAGTGTTTCATAGCCATTAGTAATAGTGTTAACGCCTTTTTATTTATTACTCTCTTTGCTATATTTTGTGGAATTCAATTAACGAGAAAAAAAAATGTCCAGGCGTTCAATTGCCCGTATCATTGGCATGGGATCCTATCTCCCCAAGCGCATCTTAACCAATGAGGATTTGGAAAAGCTCGTCGACACTAGCGATGAATGGATTGTTTCCAGAACAGGCATGCATGAAAGGCGTCTGGCTGCCATTGATGAATTTCCTTCCGACATGGGAGCAGCTGCTGCAAAAAAAGCCCTTGAAGCCGCCAACGTAACACCGGGCGAAGTGGACATGATTATTGTTTCAACCATGACACCCGACTATTTATCGCCCAGTACAGCCTGTTTGATCCAGGCAAAATTAAAATTAACTTCTGCTGCCGCTATGGATTTGCAGGCTGCCTGTACGGGTTTTTTGTATGCCTTGTCGACGGCCAAGGCTTTTGTCGAGTCCAAAATGTATAAAACGGTGCTGATAGTGGCGACAGAAAAAATGTCGGCATTTATCGATTATACGGATCGCTCCACATGCGTTCTTTTTGGAGATGGAGCTGGCGCGGCTGTTGTAGCCGAAGACGGACGCGGCTTGCAAATTGATAGCATCTGTCTTGGGGCAGATGGAGAGCTGGCAGATTTGGTGATTATCCCTGGCGGCGGTTCCCGCTATCCCGCTTCTTTGCAGACGGTCGGTCAAAGCCTCCATTATT
>JAJTHR010000328.1 GCA_021298935.1 Parachlamydia sp.
ATAAAGTTGGCTTGTCAGCGCTTCAGATTTAAAAGATCTTTTCGAAGTTGATATCTTTGAATATCAACAAGGAGAGATCTTTTAAAGATGAGGGTGATCACAAGTCAAATTTATGATTTTAATTTCGGGAAATGGTATAACATCCTCTGTGAGCTGAAAATCTAACAGAGCTTCGCTTTCATTAAGGGGGCAATTCTTGGCTAAAAAATTTTCTGCTTGCTCCAGGCGATACTGCATGCCATGGCAAGAGCGCAACTTTCCAAATCCGCGAAAATGACTGGTGTGACCTTCAATGATTTGAGCCGTTAAGTTTTTTTCAAACTCCCTGTATTTAATTTCTGTTTTGTATGCAGCGATTCTCTCTTCCAAAGATTTTATGATCGTTGGAACGTACTCTTCAATGACTTGTATATCAGAATGGGCGGCTAATTGTTTTTGATTAAAATAGGGGATATGCAGGCTGCAATGGCCCATTTTTGATTCAAACGTGTACTGCTCATTTGTCTCATTAAGGCCAGTGATAAAGGTAGAAAAATTCGAATTCAACCGCAACAGGATAGCCCGAAACTTATCCTGGATGGACTGATCGATATTCGCGGCATTTGTTTGAATAAAAGTTGTCGCTTCTTTAAGCTCTGATTTATTTATAATAGGTTGAACGCTAGATCCGATAGTTGAAACTGTAAGATTCATTAGTCACTCCCTCTACAATTTATTTTTGATCAATCAAATTCTGCCAAGCTTCTTGCATGGCAGGAGACAAGAATTGTTTAAATCTCAACACGTTCACAGGCCAGCAATGAAAATGTTCAGTATCAATAAACGCTATCTTTCCTTTTTTTGTAAAAGGAATATTATCAGGATAAATTGAATCGATCAGCCCCCCTTCTGTAAACAAAATAAAGAGCCTCTTTAAGCGAGCGGGCGTCATTTTATTTTGGAAAGCTTTCCTGTTATCTTCGTCTTGTAAAATATGCATGTCTTCAACTACGAGGATGAAATTTTTACGGTGATAGCCGCTCTGGTTTGGTGGAGAGGGGTGTTCGGGCAAGGGATAGATCCATTTTTTGGGTACAAGGAAGTCCTTCATTTGGTATTTATCGATCATCTCCTGGATCGTTTGCGCCCCTTTAATGCGATTCACCCAATTGACCCAATCAATCAAGGGGGGTTGCGTGTCCAAATAGGCCTTAACGAGGTAGCCTTTCAAATCGGCATGGCGACCAATGACAATGTTTGTCGGTTGACGCAAGTGAATTTTTTTAAAGCCTGCTTTTTCCATCGTTTCTTTTGACAATGTAACCCGTTTAGAAAAGAGGCGGTCAAGCTTAGGTTTTAGCGGGTGATCAGGCGGAAGAAAATAAGGCTCAAGGTTAAACCAATCCCAGCAGGGCACATGGGGATTATAGTTGTAGCTTTGAGTCCCAAATGCAGGGGAGAGCATAAGCAGGCTCAAAAAAATAAATAGTCTTGCCATGGCATCCCCTTTTTTTGTCTTGCCTATTACTACTTAAAGGTTAAAGGCGCCAAACGATTAAACGCAAAGAAAGCATCAGAAAATTGCTCTGTTGCTCCTCTGCGTTCTCGGCTGTTCTTCTGTGGTTATCTTCGTTTCTTTGCGTCCTTAAGCAGCAGCCTTCTTATGTTTTTTGACGTGCCCTTTAGGACCTTCTTTTTCAATCAGGTGCTCCCAGTACGCCTTCATTTCTTTTGAAAAGTACTTTGTCAACTTATGGAAAGGAACGGGCCAACGGTAAAAATACTCCGTATCAATAATGGCGATTTTGCCCTCTTTGTTAAATGGCATATTGAACGCATAAACCGAATCGTACAAGCCGACATCATCCAGCATACGATAGAGATGATCCAGCATCTTTTTATTCATGCGTGAGCGATAGGCCTTTTCATTTTTCTCGTGATCGAGAATGCGCATATTATCCGCTACGAGAATGAAATTTTTTCTTAAATACTTGGAGGACTTTGGGGGAGCAGGTGTTTCAGGCAAAGGGTAAAGCCATTTGTTAGGAACAACAAACAGCCCTTCAAGGTGATTGTCCGCAATCCAAGTACGCACTGCCTTCGCTCCTTCAATCCGTCCGCGTAATTTGTACCAATCGGCTTTTACGGTCACATCGCTGTCCGGAAACCCTTTGAAAAAATACTGGGGAAAATCTGCATGGGGAGAGGCCATGATACGGCTGAAGCGTCCTTGCCGGTATCTTTTAAAACCTGCTTCCTTAAACGTTTCAGGCGTCAAAATGACCCTTTTGGATGAAAACAGGCGGTCTAGCTTCGCTTTGATCGGATGGTTCTCAGGAAGCAGATAGGGCTTAAGATTTTCCCAAATTTCTGATGAAAGCCGCGGGCAGGGTTCATAAGCAGTCCTAAGAGCTGTAAGGGGAAGCACTGCACCACGCATCGCGGAGTAAAATCTAATCAGGCTCTTTTCAAACACATCGCCTTGTTGCTGAATGGCGGGAAGAGACACTTGCGACCAAGGGTAGTCAGCGGAAAACAAGACCCGCTTAGCGACAACTTTGTACCCTTCTTCCACCATTTGCAAGACGTTTCTTGGCTGAACAAGATCTTCATCATAAATGTGAACAATTGACGAGGGGACAGACAGCTGACCATGTTTTCTTGCTACAATGCGGTAATAGGCAAATGTGCCGTCTACCATTAAACGTGCCCCTTGAGTGACAGCAACCAGATTGTTAACTTCTTCTGCTTCAATCCCTTCCTTACAAATCCGATTGACTTGGGCAAAGTTATAAATGGAGGGGATAAAATCAAACGCATTGGACCCAAAAACCAGGTAGTCAATAGAGGCATCGTCCTCTGTCTCACGCTCCCAATTCAGCTCGTAAGCAGCGAGTCCCTTTTTTTCAAATTCCACTAAGGTGACGCGTTCGGGTTTTTCGATTTTGAACGTGCAAGCTTCCGACCACTCGCTCCACTTGCCTTCCCTGCATCCTCTCACTCGAATCCAATAAGGTGTCAATGGATTCAAAAAAGTTTCAGCTAAAGGAGTCAACTGAATGCTCTCTTTCAACAATTCTTTTTGGTCGATGGCAATGACTTTAAAGGAAGGGTCACAGGAGATTTGCCACTGTATCGAGGAGACAGGCTCCAAATTGATCACATTAAACACGGGCGCTGTGTAGGAAAAGCTTGAGGAGCCTGATAGATAAACTTGGCTTGGCTGGCCAGCTGCGATCACTTCTTTTGCCTGAAATACGATAGCCTTCTCATCAATAGACGCTTGCGGGCCGGTGATTTCGAAACGGGCATATTTTTCGTAAGGGTTGTCGCTGCCGGTCTGATTCCTCAGCATTAAAAGAGGGTCACCCAGGATTTCTTCCGAAGAAGTTAAGGTTTCATTATCCCAGTTCAGGTAGCTTTGGCCCGCTTCTAAATCAAGATAAACCCAGTTGTCTTCAAAACCGAAATCAAACCCGGCCGGTTGCCCGGAAACAGTGCGTACTTGAATTCCGACCTCATTGCATAAAGTGATGAAAAGGGGGATATAGGCCTCTTTTGGGCAGCTTCCTTGTTTTAAAACAGTCCATGGAGTTAATGCATCGCAAGCTGGATCGTCTGTGATAGGCAGG
>JAJTHR010000169.1 GCA_021298935.1 Parachlamydia sp.
AAAGGAAGAATAGTTCTGTTAGAGGCTGAAATTAGTGAGTTAAGAGAGCTTGCTAACAAGGAAACAAGCAATGAAGATGATCAACAGTATGCATTTGCTGAGCTACAAGAAGAAGTAGCGATGTTAAAAGCGCAAAATGCTAATTTGATAGAAAAATTAGCCCCATAAAACGGCCCCATTTTAAAAAGAGCAGGGGGTTTGCCCCTGCTCTTTTTCCCTTTTATAATTTCTTCCTTTCATTATACTATTGCCTGTTTTGAAGCTTTCATTAATCCGGAGGATTATCATGATCAGGCTGTTTATTTTTGCACTCCCTTTTCTCCTTTTTTGCCAGGCATGCGATCGAAAAATTGAACCTCCCAAGGATAAGTCCATCGCCCGCATCAGCTGCGAAGGAGATCCGCAAACACTTGATCCCCGTCTGGCACGCGACCTGGCCTCAACCACTTTCCTCCACCTACTCTACGAAGGGTTGACCCGCACCAATCCCGATGGGGAGACTGTCCCCGCCCTTGCCGAATCAATCACACCCAATTCAACCCACACCTCTTACACCTTCAAATTACGCCCGAGCACCTGGTCGGACGGTTTGCCCTTGACCGCTTATGACTTTGAACAGTCATGGAAAAGCATGCTGGATCCTGAATTTGCCAGCCCCAATGCCTCCCAGTTGTTTGTCATTAAAGGGGCCCAAGCTGCCAAAGAAAACAAAGCCTCTTTGGATAAGGTAGGCATTTACCCCATCGACGCCCATACATTGCTCATTGAGCTGGAACAGCCAACGCCCCATTTCCCGGGGCTGCTCGCCACCCATTTTTTTTATCCCGTCCATCCATCGCTGCGTGAAAAGAAAGAAAGCGACACCCCCGCCTACCTGATTACAAACGGGCCTTTCGTTTTAGAAGGCTGGGCTCGCAACAACCAGCTGAGCGTCCTATCAAACACACTCTATTGGGACGCCCCCTCTGTCAAACTGGATAAAATCATTTTCATTATGCTGGACAACCCCACCGCCTTGCAGCTTTACAAGAATGGCGAGCTCGAATGGACCGGATCTCCTCTCTCCACACTGCCCACCGATGCCTTAGCCTCGTTAAAGAAAGAAGAACAGCTGCAAATCGTGCCGGCGGCCGGCCTCTATTTTTTCCGTCTGAATACAGCCAAGCCCCCCTTTGACGACATAAAATTACGTCAGGCTTTCGCCCTGGCATTGAACCGTCAAGACCTTGTCGAGCACGTTTTAAAAGGTAACCAGCTTCCGGCAACGCGCCTTGTCCCCCCCTCTTTTTTGCATAACGGAAACTTCTACGCGGACGCAGATATCTCGCTTGCAAGCCAGCTGTACAGGCAAGCCGCTAAAAATAATGAATTGACGACTCCCTTGACAATTTGCTACGCAACCGGTGAACGGGCGCATAAAATCGCCCAGGTGGCCCAGCATCAATGGAAAGAGGCTCTTGGGGTTGAAATCCGCCTGCAGGCATGCGAAAGTAAACTTTTTTATGAACGCCTGAAAAACAACGATTACCAGCTCGCCATCGGTTCCTGGTTTGCCGATTACCATGATCCCCTCGCTTTCCTGGAAGTTTTTAAGTACAAAAACAATGGCACAAACAATACCGGATGGGAAAATGAGCAATTCATTGCTTTGCTCAACCGCTCTAGCGCCCTCGATAAAACCGAGCGGCATGCCTGCCTAGCGGCGGCTGAAAACCTGCTGATTTCTGAAATGCCGGTCATTCCCCTTTTTCATTCCTCCTACAGTTTTTTAAAAAATCCCGGCATCAAAGGGGTTTATTTTTCAGAGCTTGGCTACATTGATTTAAAACATGCTTTCCTTGAAAAGTAATTATTCTTATTTTCTTAAGAAAGCGCTTTCTCTTCTCTGCTCGCTGTGGATCATCGCCACAGCGACTTTTTTTCTGATGAAAAGCATTCCAGGCGACCCTTTTGCTGAGGAGCAGGCTTTGCAGGCAGACCTGCATGCTCAACTCATGGAGCGTAAAGGGCTGAATAAACCCCTCCTTGTTCAATATGGAGACTATCTTTTCTCCCTTCTTCAAGGAGATCTAGGCCTCTCGCTCAAATACCCTGGCCGCACTGTCAATTCGATTATTAAGGCCCATTTCCCCGTTTCGGCACTGCTTGGATTGCAGGCCTTCACCTTTGCGCTCGCAGGTGGACTCTTGCTTGGCCTTTGGAGTGCTGTGCAACGGAAAGGCAGCCTGGGAGTGGACTTAGGGCTTTGCATGGGACTTTCCCTGCCGGGATTCCTACTGGCCCCTCTTTTGCAATACCTGTTTGCCATCCAGCTTGGATGGCTCCCTTTAGCCAGATGGGAAGGCTTTTGGCATACCCTTCTCCCCTCGCTTTCCCTCGCTTTTATGCCAGCCGCTTTCATTGCCCGGCTTTTTTCTTCCAGCCTGGCGGATGTCCTGGAAACGGATTATATCAAAATGGCCTATGCCAAAGGGCTGCCTGCATGGCACCTATTTTTTAAGCACGCCCTTAAGAATGCCTTCTTGCCGCTTCTCCCCTACCTCGGTCCTTTAATGGCAAACCTGATGGTCGGCAGCTTCATTATCGAAAAAATTTTTGCGATTCCGGGACTTGGGACATGGTTTGTCTTAGGGGTCATGAATCGCGACTACGCCTTAATTATGGGCTTGACCCTTTTTTATAGCTCCCTTTTAATGGTCTCTATTTTTATTGTCGATGTGCTCAGCGGCTGGCTCGACCCCCGCTTGAATTGGAAACCGCAACAGATTGAAGCGTAAATGTTATCCCTCCCCCGCCTATTTTATTACGGCCTTTTTTTATTCTGCTTAGTCGTCCTCCTCGCCTTATTAGGTCCTTTTTTCTCCGGCTATGCCTCTAATGCCGTACAGTTGGATGCAACAAACCTTCCGCCTGAGTGGAGCCATTGGTTTGGAACGGATGACCTGGGTCGTGACATCCTAGCACGCGTCTCCGAAGGGACCGGCATCTCGCTTGCCATGGGCTTAAGCGCCGCCCTGATCGACCTTGCCATCGGCCTGCTATGGGGCGGCACAGCCGGCTTTTGCAAGGGCCGGACCGATGAAGTCCTGATGCGCCTGGCCGATATCCTCTATGCCATACCGACACTTCTGGTGGTCATCCTCATCGTCGTTTCATTAGGTCCCCACCTCATTTCTATTTTGCTGGCTTTAACCATCGTCGGATGGATTACCATGGCCCGCATCGTCCGGGGCCAGGTATTGCAGATCATGAGCCGTGATTACGTCACGGCAGCCAGGCTCATGGGAGCCGGTTTTGGTAGAATCTTGCTCAGGCATGTCGTTCCGAATGCGGCAGGGCCCATTCTGGCTACATTGACGCTTACCATCCCCTCTGCCATTTACACCGAAGCTTTTTTGAGTTTTTTAGGCCTCGGACTGCAGGCTCCCTTGGCGAGCCTTGGCACAATGGCCTACGAAGGGCTTCCCGCCTTTCAGTACTATCCCTGGCGCTTGTTTTTTCCCTCTTTTGCCATTATTATGGCGCTGCTCTCCTTCCATTTAATGGCAGAAGGCATTCGACGGGCGGTCAGCCGATGAATTTCCTTAGCGTCCGGCAGCTGCATATTAGTTTTCAAGGGACGGAAGTTGTGAAAGGAATTTCTTTCGACATTCACGAAGGTGAGGTCGTCGGGCTGATCGGAGAGTCGGGCTGCGGAAAAAGCCTGACAGCCTTAAGCCTAATGGGGCTGCTTCCAAAAGACGCCGCTATCAAAGGAGAGGCCTTATTCAAAGGGCATTCCCTGTTTGCAAACAAGGCAAGAGACTGGCAGCGCATAAGAGGTAAAGAATTGGGCCTGGTCTTGCAAGACCCGTCGCTTGCCCTCAATCCGACAAGGAGGCTGGGCGATCAGCTCATCGAAGGGATGCGGCACCACTTTTGCATGAGCAAAAAAGAGGCCTGGCAAAAAGGCATCGAGTGGCTAAGCGAAATGGGCCTTAATCAGCCGGCAGTGCGGATGACCCAATATCCGCATGAAATCAGCGGCGGCATGAAGCAAAGGGTCGTGATTGCCATGGCGCTTGCCTGCTCGCCGTCCCTGATCATCGCAGATGAGCCCACGACGGCGCTTGACCCGACTGTTCAAAAGCAAATCCTCGAACTGCTTCAAAAAAAGCAAAAGGCACAGGCCTCTTCCCTTTTACTGATTACACATGATTTGTCCCTCGCTGCCTTCTATTGCGATCGGCTGCTTGTCATGCATGCAGGCAGGATTGTGGAAACAGGGACGGCGGGGCAAGTGTTACAACACCCTTGCCATCCCTACACCCAAGCCCTTGTCCGCTCAAAAAGAAGCCTGATGAAAAAAACTTCTGACGGTGTGTCTCATGAACCTATCCATAAATTCCCGAATTGACCTATTCTCCTTTCCCCAAGCAAGGTTTAAATGCAAAGACGCAAAGGTGCAAAGAAATGGAAAACGAAATTTCCCATATAATCATTGGAGCATCTATAGAGGTTCATAATACCATTTCCCGAAATTAAAATCATAAATTTGACTTGTGATCACCTTCATCTTTAAAAGATCTCTCCTTGTTGATATTCAAAGATATCAACTTCGAAAAGATCTTTTAAATCTGAAGCGCTGACAAGCCAACTTTAT
>JAJTHR010000236.1 GCA_021298935.1 Parachlamydia sp.
AACTGAAAGGCCTAATTGACGAAGCTGATCATATTTTTAAATTTAGAAATTCTACAAAGCATTTGAGCGGGGTGACAATGAACATCAAACAGCTGCATCTTGCTGCTTAAAAATCAAAAAATTAAAACTTGATCATCGAGTTAAAGCTTTTCCAAAAATCATCTACGCTGCAATATAATTTAATTAAATCCATTTTGACCTCTCCTGATAAACATTAGTCTTGGTAAACAAATGTTTTAAATCATGAGAGGTCTTTTGTCATCCATTTTTATTTATCTGGTTGCTTGTCAATCAGATAAACTCAAAACTCAGGTTATCAACTTAAATTAGTCAAGTTCTTAGCAAAAGAGTCCACGGCTCAGCGATTCCCACCGGCCATTTTTCTCGTTTAAGTACCTCTAGGATCTCCACTTGTCTTCAATGGCCATCCATTAGGCAAGCTTATCCCATAAATATGAATTTACAGTCTTATGGTGGCTTGAGCCGCATGCTTTAAAAGATATAAGTAAGATTCTTAGAGGGTCGGACTACGGTAATTAATCAACATACTCTAACCAATCGCTAGAATATGAAGGGCTTGAGTGATTAAAAATAATTATTGACGAAAACAACTCTTTAAATACAATTAATGCTAAAAAATTATAAATAAATATTTATGCATACAATCGAGAATTCAAATTTACCGGATTTATCGCCTCATGAAAGATTGAGGATGGCTTTATTTTCTATTAAAACATGGGAAGGACTTTCAGAAAGTGATGTATTGGGTCCTATTGATTTTTTTATGGATACTTTAGGACATCTTTATCTTGATTACTTTCAATATCATATTGAAGAAGCACAAAGCATTGGTAAAGATTTTAATAATGAAATCAAGCAATGCCTTCCCTTAATCAATCAATATTATATTCTTCAAAATTATCGTCGCTTCAGAAGTTGTGAGGCTTGGGATGGTTTATGGCATGAAGTATGTTGGTCGGCAACTGTTATTGAAGTTTTTCATGAAATGTTTGGATTTTTAGGTTTCAAACTAAATGATTGGATGCTTTGGGAGTATGTAAATGATCACCCAAATGCCGATATAGAAAAAGATAAGACCTTTCTAAACATGCCATTCAAACACTCTTGGTGGTATAAAAAATACGACCTAAAAGGTGAAGCTGAACTTTTAGATAAATAGAACAACTAAATTAATGCACAAGTTAAATGGTACATAACTTGTTAAAGGAGTTTTGTGAATTCAATATCTACAGAGTTATTTGGATTTGATATAACTAGTTTTTTTAACAAGCATCGTTATTGCGTGCAAAAGCATTGTATCTTAACGGGAAGTGGAAAAGCATGTATTAATACTCGTTTAGCTGGGCATATGGCAAAGCAAAATAGCATAAATAAAGTATATACAGACTGGTCTCTTTTGGATAATGCTCTTAGATCTTCTGACTTTCATTCTAACGAAGTTTTAAAACAATTTGCTAAAAGAACTCGCTCATATGGATTAAGATACGAAATTCACGCCCAATTAGGAAAATCTTTTGTTTTGGAATTAATTAGAAACTTTCGACGTTTTGCTGATTGTGAAAAAGATCATTTTCAAGAAAAATTTAATCAGTATGAAAAACTATTTACAAATCTTTTCATGAATTCAGAAAAATCGAATCCAGGTAATATTTATAGACTATATGACCTCTTGGAGGGAGAAGTGGAGATTCATTCAGGCATGTTTAAAGCTTCACGTTTATTTTCTTTGTTGTTTGCTTTTGGTCATTATGAAATAAGTGATCGTTGGAGCTTTCCTAAATCGATAAGTGAGCTTGTTGCCAAATATCAATTTTTTTATGAACTTCTGAATAAAGTATTTGAGTCAAATGCAGTGCAGGGATTTTTCAAAGCTGATTATTTAAAACCAACAGTTGCATTTGCTACTAAACTTTGGAACTATTATTCTAGGGTTTGTTATGATTTATTTTCAGTCGACCATGACGCTATTCTTCATAATCCTCATATACTTGATTTGCATGAACAAAAAGTCCCTAAACTATTGAGTCAGGATCAACAAATATTACACCTTAAGAGAGCTTTTACTGAAGCGATTTATCAAAATCGAATGGTTCCTTTTTTTAATCCCACGGCCCATGCACAATCACTGATCCCCTTTAGATCAAATTTTGAGGCCACTTATCATCCTTTTAAACATGGAGAATCCTCCCACCAATTTCTTCAACGCTTACATCCTTCAACATTTAATGAAAATCTAAGTGATCAAGAATTGTTCGTGTATGTAAGAGATTGCGTTTCGGATTACTTAATTATGATTAAAGAGATTATTAGTTCAAGTGAAGTTGTAAAAATTCAACCTGATCAATTCACACCTGGTACAATATTTAAATTTCAAAAAAAGCAATCTTTTAATCAAAAAGAAAGAACTTATCAAGTAATTATTAGAAGTTATCTTAATGGAGTTTCTTATTTATTAACTTGTTATTAGGTTATAGATTTAAAATCTATTTAGCAATAATGTTTGAATAACTTCTCCTAGCATTTTATTACACGATAGAATTTGGCCCGAGTATTGGCAACCAAAATGAGCAAAATGAAGAAGCAAGAGATTTTGAAAAATCAATTAATTCAAAAAGCGCAGCAATATTTTACTAATATTGCGAGCATTTTTGAATTAATTGAGATTCAAAAGATCTGCTTATTTATCTGCTCCTTTTGTAGGATATCAGCTATCTTACCAGGAATATGTATGGTTACCCGTTTATGATAATTATGGCTGGAGAGAGCAATTATCCAAGAAAGTGATGGTGATGAATGACGATGAGATGTTAGGGGCAAGCCGTAGGGTAAAAATCAGGCCAGAAAAGGCTATCGTAATGGAACCG
>JAJTHR010000060.1 GCA_021298935.1 Parachlamydia sp.
ATAAAGTTGGCTTGTCAGCGCTTCAGATTTAAAAGATCTTTTCGAAGTTGATATCTTTGAATATCAACAAGGAGAGATCTTTTAAAGATGAAGGTGATCACAAGTCAAATTTATGATTTTAATTTCGGGAAATGGTATAACGACAGCTAAGCTGACAAGGCACATGAGCCCGGCTGCAAGGAAGGGGAGGGCATAGCTGTAGTTTACATCCATCGAAGCAAGCTTTCCTCCTAAAAAAGGGCCGACTGTAAAACCAGCTCCAAGGCTCGCACTAAAAAGCGAAAAACGGCGGCCTTTATTCTCTTCGGTGCTCATATCGGCAATAAGGGCTTGTGCGACGGGCACAGTGCCTGATGCAATGCCGACTAAAAATCGATAGAAAAAAAGCAAAGTAAGCGAATGAAATAATACACCAAGGATGGCTAAGCCGTTTCCAATAAAACCGGCAAGGATGCCAAACTGAAGTGTGCTTTTGCGTCCCTTGCAATCAGAAAGAGATCCAAGAAGAGGGGCGGCAAAGAACTGTGTGAGAGGCGTTAAGCCAATAAGTACGCCGAGCAAACTGCCTCGAAAAGCAAGCGAAGCATCGGGCGGAACAAGCGGATATTGAGTATCAAATAGCATGGCAGCAAAAATCGGATAGACGAGGGCTATGCCTAAATAATCAATAAATCCTATAAAAAGAATGGTAATAAAATTTAAATTCGACATCACTAAAATCTCCAAAATTTATAAATAAAAATTGGCGCGTAAGATCAAAAAGCCTGAAAGGCTTTATGTCTTCGCGCTCAGGCGGAGAAGGCCACTGCACTCCGAACGCAGTTTAGGCGTGGCCGATTCTAGTGATTTGTGGAAGTATATGATCCATTTCTAAGTTTGTAGCATAATTGAACTTTTTTTTAAATGGTCATCGATTAGGGTTCATTGTTTCGCAAAAGGACCAAGGGCTGGTATTGGTTAAGGGAGTTCGTTCATCATAAAATGCGACTGAATTCATAATATACCTAATTAAAACTTTTATTAAATAAAGATAAATTATGTTCTTTTGAGATATACTTATCCACTTAAAGTTATTGTTTTTAGAAACTGTTTGATATTGATTAATATCAATTTTCATTGAGATTTAATCTTTCCTATTCTAGAGTGATTCCCTTTTCAAATGAACCCACTCGATAAGGAACGATGTCTTTAAAAATTCCCATTGAAGAATTCGAACGTGCACGCTTAGAGTTAATGATGACGTATGAAAAAGATAATTTTTTAAAAGGATATCGCTGCATTGCCGGTATTGATGAAGCCGGTCGAGGCCCGCTTGCCGGGCCGGTTGTCGCTGCCGCCTGCATTCTTCCTGTGGATAAAATCATCCCACGCGTGGATGATAGTAAAAAATTGACACCTGCAATTAGGGAAGAGCTTTTTTTAAAAATCACGAGCGACTCGTCTATTGTCTATGGAATTGGCATTGTTGAGCCTGAAGAAATAGACAGCATCAATATCTATCAGGCCACCATTCAGGCAATGCTGCAAGCGGTCGGAAATTTAAGTGTCTCGCCAGACCTTTTGCTTGTCGATGGGATGGCTCTAAAAAATGAAATCCCTTCCATTAAAATTATCAAAGGGGATCAGCACTCCCAATCGATTGCCGCGGCTTCCATTCTGGCTAAAGTCACACGGGATCGCCTGATGGTTGAATATCACGAAATTTGGCCGCATTACGGCTTTGGAAGGCATAAAGGTTACGGTACGCCTGAGCATTTGGAAGCCCTTTCCACACATGGTCCTTGTCCGAAACACCGCCAATCTTTTGAGCCTGTCAAAAACTTTTATTTAGCAGCTGCCAGCAGATAAAAAAAAGCCATTGATGGCTCTTTTGGGAGCCTTTTTTTATAGGGCAAAGGAGATTTGACTTTTAAGTCGGTAAGCTGCTAGAATAAAGTGTTTTTTTAATTAAATTTTAGTGAATGAATGTTAAAAAGTATGACTGCTTACGGTCGCGCCAGCCTCAATGCGGAAATGGGCCACTTTACCTTGGAAATCCAGTCAGTCAACAAAAAATTTTTAGAAATTAATGTTTCATTACCCAGAGAACTAAGTTATTTTGATCCTGAAATCAAAAAATGGCTTTACCCTGCGCTATCCCGCGGCCAGCTTTCAGTGAAAGTGACTGCTTCCTTTGGGGGGAAGGCTCCTTTTGTTGTCATTGCAAACATTGCACTGGCCAAGCAAATGAAGACAGCCTGGCAAAAAATTGCTCAGGAATTAGAAATAAAAGAAGAATTTTCCATGGGATGGCTTTCACAAGCCGATGATTTATTAAAATTCGAAGAGAACAGGCAGGAAGAAGAAGGGTACCGCCAAGTATTGAAAGGTCTTTTGCATCAGGCCCTCACAAATTTTATGGAAATGAAAATGCAGGAAGGGGCGGTCTTGCAAACAGACATTTTAAGCCGCATTACAAAGGTGCGTCAAGCGATTCACCTGATTGAAAAAAAGACACCGGACGCAACCAAAAAATATCGTGAAAAGCTGCTAACCAGGCTTGAGGAGTTCATGCCTGCCGGTAGCGAGCATGATGAACGCATTTTACGTGAAGTCGCTTTATTCGCCGAAAAAATTGACATTACTGAAGAAATTACCCGCTTTGAATGCCACTTAGACCGCCTGGAAGAAATGATTTTAGGCACTGAATCGACGATTGGTAAAACACTTGAATTTATTTTACAGGAATTGGGGCGGGAAATTAATACGATTGGAAGCAAATCCTCCGACATCGAAATTGCAAGCCTTGTTATTTCCGTGAAAAGTGAATTGGAAAAAATAAGAGAGCAAATTCAAAATGTCGAATGATTCCCTGCTTGGAAGCCATGCAAGAGGGCTTTTATTTATTGTAAGCGCGCCTGCAGGAACGGGTAAGACAACTCTGATCGATCAACTCGTCGCCGAATTTCCAACTGTTTTAGCCAATATTTCCTATACGACAAGGGAGCCGAGAGATGGGGAATTGAATGGAATTCATTATCACTTCATCACGACGGATGGTTTTGAAGCTAAGCGGGCAGCCAGCGATTTTCTCGAATGCGTCAATCTGTATGGAACCTTCTATGGCTCTTCAAAAGCTTGGGTGGAAGAGAAACGCAGTCTTGGCTTTCATGTGGTTTTAGTGATCGATACCCAAGGAGCCCTGCAGCTTAAAGGGACCATCGATGCCGCTACAATTTTTATCAGCCCACCGTCTCTTGATGAGCTGAAAAAACGATTGGTCGGCAGAAAGTCCGAGTCGCAAGAGACGTTGCAAAAAAGGCTGTCGTGGGCTGAGAAGGAGCTGGAAGCGGCGGAATTTTACGATTATCAAATTATTAATGACGACATAAAAGCGGCTTATGAGGTGCTCAAAAGCGTAATTATTGCGGAGTGCCATCGCACTAAAAAAGGAGAAAAAGATGGAAAAAAAGGATAAATTTACAAACGAGAAATTGGCTAAGAAATTCAAAAGCAATTTTGAGCTTGTCAATTACGCCATTAAATTAGCCGAAAATATGATTCGAACAGGCCGGGATGCCAGGGTAAAATCAGAGGTTCAAAACCGCGCCATGTTGATTCTTGAAGAAATTAGTGAAGGGAAAGATCACTTTGATGAAATTCAGGAAAACAATATCAATCGGGCACCGGATCATGAAACCAGCCGTTTGATGGCCGATATCATGCAAAGCGAAAGGGAAGAAAAAAAGAGAAGCCGCGCGGCAGCCTTTCTTTTAGAGAACGAATAGGGATGCCTGAGACATCGACAAGTCTTGTCCTCTTGTTTTCGTTGGTGATCATCCTCGCCTTTGCCTTTATATTTTTTGCCTTTTGGTTCGGTTGGCGTATGGCCGACCGCTCATCAGGCGTTAGCCCCTACACGGGCCTTCCTCTTAGGCGTGCGAACGATCTGACCTACTTTGCAGCCGAGCGAGTTGTTCGTTTTATGCTTGAATTTCAGGAATATGATAACCGTCCTTTCAAGCTTAATAAGGCGGCTTATTGCCGGGAAACAGGGAGGATTTTCCCCAATTGCATCACTTTGCTCGATACGGTTAAAGTGGACTGGACATTTTTGCAAAAAAGATATCCCGGATCCTATGTCTCATGGGGCAGCTTGAGCAATGAGCAACAAAGAGATGTCAAAAAGGCTCATTCCTCCATGGTGGGTTATCAGACCGATGAGTCAAGTCCCACTTCTTCCCCGCGAATGATCGAGCCTGAATATGTCCATACTCGGCCGGGTCCTCTATATGTGGATTTTCAAACTAAGACACTCCTTGGCTGGATGGTTGTTCCCTACACTGATTTAGAAGTTTTAATCGTTAGAAAACCCGATAGATAAAGGCTCCTGTGAAAAGAAAAATCCTCATCACCTCCGCTCTCCCTTATGCCAACGGCCCTTTACATTTTGGGCACATTGCAGGTGCCTATCTTCCGGCCGATGCGTACGCCCGTTTTCAGCGTCTGCAAAAAAACGAGGTTCTTTACATCTGCGGCTCAGATGAGCATGGGATTCCCATCACGTTGAATGCCGAGATCGCAGGCAGAACGCCGAAGGAACATGTGGATCTCTATCACGCTGTGATTCAAGATTTTTTCAAACAATTGCAAATGTCTTTTGATCACTACTCTAGAACCACTTGGGAAGGGCATGTCGAAACGACCCATCAATTTTTCAATGATCTGTTTAATAATGGTTATATCGAAGAAAGAGTGACCGACCAGCTTTATTCAGAAGCCGATGGTAAATTTTTGGCGGATCGCTATGTGGTCGGAGAGTGCCCTAGTTGCGGATTCGAAAATGCTCGCGGCGATGAGTGCACAAAGTGCGGATCTAGCTATGAATCCACAGCCCTAAAAAACCCTCGCTCCAAATTGACGCAAGCACCCCTTACAAGTAAGCCGAC
>JAJTHR010000197.1 GCA_021298935.1 Parachlamydia sp.
ATAAAGTTGGCTTGTCAGCGCTTCAGATTTAAAAGATCTTTTCGAAGTTGATATCTTTGAATATCAACAAGGAGAGATCTTTTAAAGATGAAGGTGATCACAAGTCAAATTTATGATTTTAATTTCGGGAAATGGTATAAACAAGGTTTTATATGCACCATTCCTTCATAGGACGAAAGAGAGAGCTCCAGATGCTTGGTGAGCTCTTTAAAAAGAAAGCAGCGAGCCTTGTTGTCATTCGGGGTAGGCTTCGTATTGGAAAAAGTCGTTTAGCTCAAGAATTTTCTCGAAAAACTCCTCACTATGTTTTTTCAGGGCTTCCACCGACAAAAGGCATTTTAGCTGCCGACCAAAAGGAGGAATTTGCTCGCCAATTACAACGCGAAATGAAAATACCTCTTCCAAGAGCTGATGATTGGGGTGATCTTTTTTGGCTTTTAGCCCAGCATGCTCAAAAAGGTAAAATAGTTCTTGTTTTAGATGAAATTAGCTGGATGGGCTCCAAAGACCCTACATTTCTTGGAAAACTCAAAACGGCCTGGGATCTTTATTTCAAAAATAATCCTCAATTGATTCTCATTTTATGTGGATCTATTTCAAGTTGGATAGAAGAAAATATTCTTAGTAGTACAGGTTTTATGGGAAGAATATCTTTAGATATTTTTTTGGATGAGCTCCCCCTTTATGAATGCAACGAATTTTGGAATGCAGAACAAGATTTAGTGTCAGCATTTGATAAGCTAAAAGTGCTCTCTGTCATGGGGGGCGTACCAAGGTATCTTGAAGAAATTTTACCTAAACAAAGCACTGAGGCAAATATTCAAAGGCTCTGTTTTAGGAAAGAAGGTTTTCTTTTTAGTGAGTTTGAACGAATTTTTTCTGATTTATTTTCTTCCCGCAGTGCTACATATAAAAAGATTGTTGAAAGGCTTTCAGAAGGGCCGTGTGAACTTAAAGACATCTATAAAGTTTTGGGGGTGGCGAAAAATAGTCTTGTTTCCGAGTATATGGAAGATCTTGTGACAGCCGGTTTTGTTTCCCGTGATTTTACCTGGCATCTTAAGACAGGTTTAGATTCAAGATTAAGCCACTATAGACTTAAGGACAATTATTTAAGATTTTATCTCAAATACATTGAACCGAATAAAAAAAAGATTGAAAAACAGGGAATAAAATTATTACCCCAATGGCAATCTGCGATGGGATTGCAGTTCGAAAACCTGGTGCTTGGCAATCGAAAAACGTTACAGAAAATAATTGGTATCGATTCGTCTGATATTGTGAATGATAATCCATTTTTTCAACGCAAATCCAGTGATCGACAGGGATGTCAAATTGATTACATGATTCAAACAAAATTTGGAACTTGTTATCTTTGTGAAATTAAATTTAGCGCTCAAGAAATTACAAAAAGCATTATCCAGGAAGTTAAACAAAAAATCACAAATTTAGCCCTTCCAAGAAACATGTCTATACGTCCAGTTTTAATTCACGTTAATGGCGTAGATGAAAGAGTCAATGAGGGTGATTTTTTTTCTTCAATAATTGATTTTAACGATTTGTTGCTTAAATATTGAATGGTTGATTGCCAAACTTATGGCTTTTTATACCAGAGCGCTCCTCTTCCCTTTCCTTTGGAAAGGATGAGAGCTTCGTCCCTTAATTGCCGAATGACCAGGCGAATGGTATCTCTGCTGATTGTCGGGCAGGCCTTTTCAATGTCGGAGATGGAAAAAGGGCCTGGCAGGTTTACAATTGTTGTCCGCACATGCCCTCCCTTTGAGCCTTTGCCAGCATTCAGTATCCCCACTCTTGCTTCGAATTCTTTGTAGGCTTTTAAGAGAACTCCCCAAAAGTAAGTCATCCAGGGCATGATATCATGCCGGCCTTCATGCCAATCTTTGGAGCTTTTTTCGAGGGTTTCATAGTAGCTGTCCTTGGACTCTTCAAAAATACGCTCAAGGCTAATGTAGCGGCCGACCTGATAATCGAAATGATAGAGAAGAAGAAGCGTTAACAGGCGTGCTGAACGCCCATTTCCATCGCGAAAGGGGTGAATGCATAAAAAATCTAAAATAGCAGCAGGGATGGCAATTAAAGGTTCGATCTTGTCTTTTTCGATACTCGCCTGGTAATGGGAAACTAGTTTTTCCATGGCTAATGGTGTCTCAAATGCCGAGGAAGGACTGAATCGTATGCGCTGCGTTCCGTCGGGATAAGTTTCTGTAATCTGGTTATCTGTTTTTTTCCATTGCCCGCCGGGATGAGGATGGTACCGGTAAAGCCAGGTATGAAACTGCAAAATAACATTAATCGAAAATGGCATTTGGGTAGATGATTGGTGTATCAAATTCAATACATCCCGATAACCGGCGATCTCTTGTTCAGAACGATTAAGGGGGCTGGTATTTTGAACCACTAAATTAGCGATACGCGCATACGGAGCCGTGATTCCCTCCAACCTGTTCGATGACTCGCTCGATTCAATCATGGCTGCTTGCTGGAGCCCTTTTAATATTTCAGGCGACTGCTTGAAATAGAGCTTTTGCTTTCCCTGATACTCGCCAATCAGACGCAGCGTGCTCAATTGTTCAATAGAAAAAGATAATTTTGGAAAAAGATGAAAGGATGCCATAAATAGGGTAATAATGAGTCATAATAGGGTATTTTCGCGATAATTATTACCCTATTATGACTTTCCGTCAAGCAGACTTATGTAAAATTATTGAGATTATCCGGGTTAAAAAAATCGTCTTCATCAAAAAAATTGAATTGGTTTTCGCTTAAATTTGATAATTCAAAAGCAGTGTCCTGATTTTCAAGCTTCTCAACACTATTAGGGAATTCCTCTAGATCTGCATGCCCACCCGGTGGTTGCATGGCTGACGGGTAGGCGGGACTCATATTAGCATTTGGAGCAGTCGTTGTTGCCATGGTCGAGCCGTTATCATCAAAAATCGAGGGGTTTCGAAAGTTGTAAGAGCTGTAAGGAAGGTTATAAACGTTTCCCTGCATGGGCGCACCTTGCAGTGGCATGGTTGATGGGTAGGCGGGACTCATGTTAGCGTTTGGAGCAGTCGCAGTTGCCATGGTAAAGTTGGAGGGATTCAAAATAGAAGGGTTAGGAAGGTAATAAGGGGCGTAAGGAGGGATATTTAAGTTTCCGTGCATGACCGCACCTTGTGGTTGCATGGCTGATGGCCGTAACGGGTTCAAATTAAGGAATGGAGCATTCGTATTTCTCATGAGATTGTTGATGTAATTAACCTCAGGGGGTTTCTGAGCGGAGATGTGTTGAGACGGAAATGGGTAAGGGGCCCTTCTTGCAAAATAGTTTTCGGGGGGCTGCAATTGTTGCGAAGCAGGCATTTGGCTAAAAACTGATTGCTTGTTCGATTAACAAGCGGTGCAGTCAACCACCAACACCGCTGCGCGGGTGTTTCGAATAAAATCCCAGATGGAGGCGGCATATAGTGAGCTTTTTGCATTTCATCTTCGATTTGCTGCATATTTATCTTGTCGATAGCGTTGCGTTTCACGGGAGATCTAACACCTTGAGGCGACCAATCAATTTGGTAATTTACTGTCGCACGCTGTTCTTGGGCAGGCCCCTTATCATCCTTAATTCCTACCCATCGTTGATTACCTACCAGCTGATTGAAAAAAAGTTGATCGTTGAATGCAGGATAAGACCAATCGAATATGAGAGCAGAGGACTTTCCTGGTGAGGGTCGCAATAAGCGTCCGCCTCTTTGAGTGGCAAAGACAACAGAACGGGTAGGCCGCAGGTTAAAAGCCACCCGATCTTTTGGATTGTCATACCCTTCAGCAAATACCTTATCCCCGACTAAAATAGGGATTTTTCCAAGCTTATGCAGCTCGATCAATTCCTCCCGTTTTTTCTGGCTTATTTTGGAGTGCACAGCAGCTGCCCACTGCACCACCCCTTTAGATGGCTTGGGAAGTTTCCTATTTAATGCATAGGCAACGCTATCGGCATGGTCAATTCCTACGCAAAACACAAGTGTGGAGTGGCCAAATATTTTTTCATTGGTATAAGGATCGCTTTCATTCATATAAATGTCAGCGACCATGTCGTTAAGTTGAGTGGACTGGGCAATTCGTTCTAAATCCTCATTCGTGTAATCGGCAGTCTTGTCCTTACTCTTTTTTTTGTTAACTTTATTAATATTTAAATTGGACGCATGAACGATGATATTTTTTACAGGTGATAACGAGCCATCTTCAATAAGTTGTATCAAATTCATCCCGTAGATTTTTGGTCCAAATACCTCTGAAGCTTTAGTGTATGTTCTTTCCACCCAGCCTGAATTAGTATAGGTATCAGTAGCTGTCAGACCAATGACGGAAGCGGATTTTTGTAAATTTTGGAAGATGGCCGCCCGATTGGATGTTAAGGCCGTATGCGCTTCATCTGCCCAAACCAAACCAAATGAATGAAGTGGGAGGCGCTGGGAAGAATTGTAATCCCTTTCAAGGGATTGATAAGTGGTTACCATGATTTCTCCATCAAAGCGGTCTTTTGCATTACCGTCAAAACGTGAAACACGCGTGGTTGGAGAAATTTGTTTTATATTTTCAATCGTCTGTTCCATTAAAAGGGTAGTGGGAACCACAATAAGGGTAGGCATGCGGACTGCAAGAGTTTGCAATAACATAATATATGTTTTGCCAGCTCCCGTTGGCAGGCAAAAATAACCGTTTGCAAGATCGTCATTTTTTTGGATGTAAGTATTCAACTCACGATAAGCATCCAGCTGATGTTCGCGCAATTTAATACCGTATTTACAGGATAAATTTTTTTCGCACAAAGCAGTTAATCCTGCACTGATTTGGTCCTTTCTTTTTTGAATCCAGTTTTCCTCACCCATTTTTGCCATTGTAAACTCTTCTCGTTGTGAGGAGGAGCCAATCTGAAACCCAAAAGATCTTTGAAAAGTACTTAACCAGGTAAGTATATCCAGTTTTTTTCCTGTCTTGTCATTTTTTAAAAAGCGATCTTTAGAGAATTTTGTTATTAATTGCTTCGCTTTTTCTTTTATTCTCTCCTCTTTCGAGAATTGATACTTTTCTTCAAGCACCGCAAGACGATAAAAGACTGAAATATAATTATTTGCTTTAATTATATTATTAGTAAAAAATATATCTAGCAAATAATCAATTTCGTTAATTTGATCGATGTATTCTTGGTTTTGATTTTTTTCCTTATAATGAATAGCTAATTCATATCGTGCGTGTAAAATACTTAAATCAATATCCAAAACATCATGCTTAATGCTTTTTAACAACTTTTTTGATTCTTCGTAGTGGTGAATTGTTTTTTTCAGGGCTTCAGCCTTATCCTCGCATTCGAGATGGGAGTCCAAGTAGAGATCGGCCGTTCTTTCATGGCATGTTGCAAGCGCCTGAACGCAAAAAGAATGTAATGATTGTTCCCGATTTGCTTCTTCGGCTGCAGTATAGCGTCCCGTTTCTTCTTGTAATAACTGAATGGCGGCCGGCCAATTGATGGTTTGATCAGGATCAACTTCTTCGGTAATTTCACGCAATTGTCTGGCAACATCCAGGCTTTTCCATGACGCATAGTCATAAATAAGGTTAGGGATATAAAAGGATGAAATCTTATAATCAAGATGATGTTGTTTGCCAACTTGCTCGATTACTTTTAAAATTCGTAATTCCTCTTCAAAAATTTCTTCCGTAATGGGATAGGGGTGGATGGTATCAAGAAGAAATTGAATATGATTAATATTTGCCCGATTATTTTCCGAACAAAAATCACTATTAATATTAAGCGTTTTTTTCAAACCGGAATATTCGCTTGCAGCATCAAGATAAATGTCTAAAGGCAGCTCTTGTCGCCCATTCAATTGTTGAAGCTTTCCAACATTCGTCGTCAGTGTTTTCAATGATTCTTTTAATTTTTGAAGTTCGTTCTGATCCGTTTTTGGCTTTTTGGCTGCGGGAGGACAAATAAAATGGGTGGCCGGCCTTTTATTACTTGGTTTGCTATTTTGCGGTAATTTCAAATCATTATTATATTTAATTGTATTATTTATTGATGCTGTTGGATTCATTGATTTTTCCTTTTATTTAATTAAATAACTTAGTTTATAGTTGTTAAATTTATGTAAAGACAATAGAAATATAAAATTAAGAAACTGACACTAATTAGCCTTTTTGATATGGAGGAAAAAAACAGGAGGGTTGTATGCGCAATTTAAATCGTCTGGCAATCGGGATAGCAAGCCTGCTTGCCATATCTAGCCAAACTTTTGCTTGTACTGATTTTTTATTGAAAAGCCAGGATAATACTGTAGTAATCGGGCGCTCAATGGAGTTTGGCGAAGTGCTGCCAGTACAAATACAAAATTTCCCAAGAGGATTATCAAAGGAAAGTAAAGGGCCGGAGGGTCATACGGGAATGAATTGGACAAACCGTTTGGCTTACATGGGTATGGTATTGAATCCATCAAAGGCAATCGTGGATGGTTTTAATGAAGCTGGCCTTTCAGTTGGGGCCTTATGGATGCCTGGCACTAAATATCCTGAACCATCTTCCCTGTCTGGAAAAAAGCACCTTTTTTTTGCCGACCTTCCTGCCTGGTTGCTGGGCAATTTTGAAACAGTGGAACAGGCGAAGGAGGGCTTAAATGAAATTTCGATTTTTGCCGGCCCTTTGCCTGGATTCCCTGACATCCCACCACTGCATTTAAGTATTCATGATGCCAAAGGGAAAAGCCTTGTCGTCGAATTTCTTGAGGGTAAGATGCATCTTTTTGATAATCCCGTGGGCGTCTTGACAAATGCTCCTGAATTTCCCTGGCACCTCACTAATTTAAGAAATTATATCAGTTTATCTGCCATGAATAAAGGGGCGGTCACTATTGATGGAACGACTTTAGAGCCAACCGGGCAAGGCAATGGTTTGCTTGGAATCCCGGGGGACTGGACGCCGCCTTCCCGATTTGTGAAGACAGCTTTTGTCAAGCAGGCTCTTAAAACGCCAAAAGATAGCCGTGCAGCTACCCTTGCGGCCATCCATTTATTAAATGCCGTTGACATACCTTACGGAACCATCCGTGCGGAACAAGGAGGGCATTCCGATTATACCCAATGGATCGTCGTCAAGGATTTAAAAAATAAAAAACTCCATTACCGCACCTATGGCGATCAAAATATTCACGAGGTGGCATTAACAAACACCGCTCAGGTGAAGGAATTAACCTCTATTAATCCTTAGAAATGGTAAATCACATTGGCGCTTGTAAAAAAACCATAGGTATTTTTATAAGTGCCTTCCACTGCTCCTGCAAAGCGTCCTCGGTCCACTTTCATCTTAAGGTCGCCTTGCCATTGCAATTCAGTGGAGAGATCGAGAGTCAGTCGCTCGCTATAATACCAGCGGGCACCTGTGCCGATGCGCCATTGGGAGCCGATGGGGAAATTGGGCGTTCTTTCTGTCTTACTGACGGCGGATGAATCATAGGCAAGCCCGGCAGAAAGCAAAATTTGTTCGCTCCAGTACGCTTCAGCGCCGATGGCCGCATGCCAGGTGTCTTTGAACTTTGGTGTAAAAGTGATCGAGTTGCGGTCGATAGCGGCTAAAGTGACTGTGATTTCTTCAAATTTCGACCATTGCTGCCAACCAAGATTGCACATGAGGTTCCAGGAAGGAGAGGCGGCATGGTAGGCGCTAAAAATGACGCTTTGCGGAACTTTGACGGTTAAATCGATTGTGCTTCCAATCAAGCCGGCCAGATTAAGCAGCTCATTTAAAACAGGGCCTAAGCCTCTGAATACGGGTTTTGAACGGAATTTTAACTGGACAGGGGTTAGATATTGAACCCCGAAACGTGTACAGGAATCGTGCTCGTACAAGATGCCAAAGACACCGCCGAAGCCATAATGATAATCCTTCACGCGCAAGTAGCCGTCTCTCTCAACATCGAGAAGATTGCGGATGGCTGCACGCTGCTTAAAAAAACCATACATGACATTCAAGCCGGCCCCCACTGACCACTGGCAGTTGAGCTTGTAGGCGGCCGAGCCGATGAAGGAAATTCCTTGCAGTAAAACTTTTTGCACATAATAGCGTCCCGCCCAGTCATGTTGATAGTCAAGGTCGGCGCCAAAGTAGCCGAGCGATCCGCCGCCGATTGTCAATGAATCATTAAGGGGTTTAACGAAAAAGAAACTACCGGCAGGAAGCCATTTATTGGCATGTCCGTCTTTTCCGCAAACGGTTGTTCCCTCATCTTTATCGAAGTCGATATGCTCGAAGATGGGTTGCAGTCCAAATTCCGCCTGTGTTTCGCACAGCCTCGTCATGCCAGCCGGATTGGTAAAGGCAGTCGATGGATCTTCAGCGCGCGCGCTCCAGCCGGCGGAAGCGAGGCGCATGTCCGCTGTTCCAATTTCATACAGGCAAATTCCTCCAGACCAGAGAGGTGAGCCGACGACTAAACTTAATGAAATAAGCCATTTTTGCATAAAAACTCCAAAAAACTAACATTCATTAATTTTTTGAGCATTTTTGTCAATTAAACAAAATGGTATCATTTAGAAAAATTAAGGCCTGATATGAAATGTTTAAATCTGTTATTTCGCTTGCTTGACCGCTTTGTCGTCGTCCTGTTTGTCTTGATTGGCAGTCAGTGCCCTGCCTTTATGCATCAATATTTGCAAAGGCTGGCAGGCCATGCGAATGAAGCAGCCTACCAAGTGCAACTAATCGGTCAAATGGCTGCTGTTCATGGAAAAATAATGCCTGATTATATCGCCAAATTTCTCTTAAGTGGAGATCCTGATTTTGTTTTGCAGGGAAGCTATATGGAGGGATTGGTGGCACGATCTCAACGTTTGAATGCCTCCCTTTTAAGCATTGAGGGGAGTCCACTGTGGGAGCGCCCCTTTGTATTTTTAAAGGAGCTGGATTCATCGATTGCACAAAAAACCTACCAAAGCTTTCAGCCGGGCTTCAATCTGACGATGGAAGGACTAGCTTACAGCCTGGCAGGTTTATTGATCGGCTACTTATTTTGCCGTCTCATTTTCAATTGTTGCAGGCTCTTGTTCAACGCCATTTGTTGCTTCTGCTTGCGTCGTTGGCAAAGCATCTAAATGAGGGGCATTGTCAGATGTTTCCACAGGGGGGGTGGAAGAGCCAAAAATGTAGTCTGTGAAATTTTTTAACAAGGAGCCGGGTTCCTCTGCCTTTGGCTGGATAGATAAATGCCAGGTTTCCCGCACTTTATTCAGCTGACGGGCCATTTCCAATTGTTTTTGCAGCTTGTTAATGTGCGGAGTGAAGTAATCAATTGTTTGATTGCACTGTTCTTTCCATTCAATAATTTCATCATCCCTAGCTATTTTATCTTTTTTAATTGCTTCAAAAGATTCTTTTAGTGAATCCAGTTTGGCCCAATTTGATTTACGTAGCCAGTTTATACCATTTCCCGAAATTAAAATCATAAATTTGACTTGTGATCACCTTCATCTTTAAAAGATCTCTCCTTGTTGATATTCAAAGATATCAACTTCGAAAAGATCCTTTAAATCTGAAGCGCTGACAAATCAACTTTATG